>JBBSAN010000178.1:0-10394 GCA_038252265.1 Chloroflexia bacterium | reverse complement strand
CTCCAACGCCATCTATGGCACCACCCTGGCTCCGATCACGGTCCCGCTCTGGCTGGCGATGTTTATCATCAGCATCACCTTCGGGTTGGTGCTGGTGGCGCTGATCCGCTGGCCGCAAGTGGCCCGGGCCGGGGTGCCTGCTCCCGTGCCGGTCGGGCCAGAGATGGATCGCCGCAAGTTCATGCAGACGCTGGGCGGGGGTGCGCTGGCCCTGGCCGGGGGCGCGGTCCTCTGGTTCGGCATCAAGCAGGCGCTGGCTCCGCCGCCGATTGCGGGCGCGGTCGAAGTGGTCGATGACCCGACGGCGACCGTCGGGCCGGATACCGCACCGACCCAGGTCGCCCAGGTGGTGGATGTGCCGACCACCGCGCCGACCGAGGTGCCGCCGACGCTGGAACCCGGCCAGCCTACGCCGACCTCCGCGCCGGAGCCGCCGACCTCGATCTCGGGTGGTAACACGACGGCTCCGCCCACGCCGCCGATGACCGAAGTGCCCGCGCCGCCTGCCGCCACGCCGGTACCGACCAACTCGGCCTTCTCCGGGGTGAAGCCGGTGCTGGTGCCCGAAATCACGCCGGTAGACAGCTTCTATATCACCACCAAGAACTTTATTGACCCGACGGTGGACGGCAATAGCTGGAAGATCACCTTCAAGGGCTTGGTCGATAACCCGTTCACCCTGACCCTGAAGGATGTGCAGGCGCTGCCGGTGGTCAATCGCGTGCAGACGCTGGCCTGTATCAGCAACGATGTGGGCGGCGACCTGATCGGCAACGCGAACTGGAAGGGCGTCAGCTTCCACGACTTGCTGATGCGGGCCAAGCCGCAAGCGGGCGTGGTGGACATCATCGTGCGCGGCGCGGATGGCTACACCGACAGCTTCCCGATCGAGGTCGGGTTGGACAACGAGGTGGTGCTGGCCTACGAGATGAACGGCGCGGCGCTGACCCAGAAGCACGGCTACCCGGCCCGCCTGCTGGTGCCCGGCATCTACGGCATGAAGAATTGCAAGTGGATCACCGAAGTAGAACTGGTCAACAGCGACTACAAGGGCTATTGGGAGGGCCAGGGCTGGAGCGATACGGCCCACTACCAGACGATGTCGCGCATTGACTACCCCAGCAGCGACAATATTGCCCTCAAGCCGCTGTATGTCGGCGGGGTGGCCTTCGCGGGCAACCGGGGCATCAAGCGGGTGGAAGTGAGCACCGACGGCGGCAAGACCTGGAACGATGCCAGCCTGCGCCCGGCCCTGGGCAAATACACCTGGGTGCTGTGGACCTACCCGTGGCAGCCCGCCAAGGGCACCTACACCCTCCAGGTGCGGGCCACCGATGGCGACGGGGCGGTGCAAACCGCCGACCAGAACCCGACCTTCCCCGATGGAGCGACCGGCTACGACAGCCGCCAGGTGCGCGTAGGGTAACGACGGGTTCACCACCGAGAACACAGCGGCCACAGAGATGATCCTCTCTGTGGCCGCTGTGTTGTTCTGTGGGGCGGGTGGGTTAGCTCTGGCGCGCCCCGTTGTAGAGGTAGATCTCTTGCTCCACGGTGTCATCGCTGGAGAAGGAGCGGTCGAGGCTGGCCTTGAGCACCCAGTGGACCTGGGCTTTGGCCGACAAGAAGGTGGGGCGGCCCTTGGGGGCGATGATGAAGCTGAAGGGGTAGCCGTTCGACTGGCCGCTCTGCATCTTCGTGTTGCCCGCGAGTTGGATCTTCTGGTCGGTGGTCTCGCTGATGTTCGGCCCGCCGTTGCCCTCGGTCACGGTCTCGCGGCAGAACAGTTCCAGGCGCACCTCGCGCACGTCGAAGTTCTGGTGCGGTTCCACCAGGAGCTTGCCCTGGAGCGTTTCGCCGTTGACGAATTCCAGCGACGGCAGGGCGAGGCGCATGGCAGCGACGTTGAGGTCGCTGGCGTTGCCGAATTCCCCGGCTTGCCCGTGGCTGCCGGGCGGCACGACGATCAGCGGCAGTTCTATTTCCTGGTTGATATCCGACGCCAGCGGGCGGTCAATCGTCGCCTTGACCACCCAGTGCGTTTCGATCAGGGGACTGGAGTAGGGCGGCGCAGCATCGGGCGGGATGCGCAGGTCGGCGGTGAGTGTCTGGTCGCCGTGGAGGTTCGTCTGGCCCAGTGGCGCTTGCTTGTCGATCTCGGTTTCGGCAGAGACATCGTTCTGCACGGTGGTCGTCTGCTTGGTCGTGGTATCGGTTTGCTGCTGATTCTCCCGGTACTTGGTGCGCAGGACCAGGGCCACGCGCACCCCGTTGACTTTGCTGTCCTTCTCGGCTTTCACCTGGAGCGTGGTGTGGATGACATCGCCGGGGTAATATGGCCCCTGGGGCCGGTCTATGGTGAGGGTCAATTCAGGGGCTTTTTCAAACAATCCGAATGGCATTGCGGTCTCCTTTAGATTCGAGTAATGCGGCTTTAACATCAGCCCAAACGGTGCGCCAGCGGCGTCGGGGTCAGCACCGGCCCCAACGATGCCGGACACGGCACCTGTTACTCCCCAGGGCGGCACTATTATAGCACATAGGTGCAGCGGGAAAGTCGTTCCTTTCCCGGCGTAGTATTAGCTTCGTAGAGTCTATTGCGGGTGCCTGCGGAAGGTTACGTTACTCCTGCTGGCCCCGCGCCGGCCTCGCACTTCCATCGCGATGGCCCCGCGCTGGCCCCGCGCTGGCCCCGCGCTGGCCCCCCTATGACACCGCGTTGGCCCGGCGCGCCCACCCGGTGGCCCGCCGGGTCACGGGTTCTGCCCGCTCCGTTTGGGCCGCTGTGGGGCGGGGGCGGGGGGGCCGTGAGCGGCACCCATCCATCGCCCTGGGCTACTTCAATAGCGACGATGGGGTGGATCTCCCAGAGGGTGGCGCGGGTGGTGTGCGCGCCCCGGCCCGGTAATTGTTCGGGGTGCTCCTGGTCCAGCATCAGCCACCCGCTGACTCGCACGCGGGTGCGGCCATCGATGAGCGGGCGGATCTGGGCGAGGGCCAGTTCCTTGTGCCGGGCACGCACGCGGGGGCTGACCTCGACCACGACTGACCGGTCACGATCATGGTGCGGGTCGGCCACCAGCCAGAGGTGATAATCAATGTCGTCTACCGAGTGGCAGTTGCAGGATTCGGGGCCTTCGGGCTTGGCTCCCTTCAACCAGCCTTCCACCTGCACCGGCAGCCCCTCAACCAGGGCCACGGCACTGGTCTGGGCGGGCGTCCAATTGGCCCGCTGCACCCGTTCGATGCCGGGCGGCCAGGGCTGGATGATGATCGCTTCCAGGGTGACGGCGTTCCAGGCGGCGGTATCGGTGCGGTTCTTGCGGGCGTTCAATTGCCGGTCGTGCCCATCGCCACCCGCCGGGCACCCGTGCAAGGTGGTGGGGGGCGGCGCGGGGGGGTGCGTATTCTGTGGCAAGGTGGCCGCCGGGGCGGTTAATCCGCGGGGCACCGCGATGATCAGGTCGGGGGGCGGGGGCGGGGCGAGGATCACGCCGGTATCCTCGTCTTCATGCTCTACTTCCGTGATTTCTAGCGCTGCGCCCGTGTCGCGGCTGGCGGGTAGGGCGGCGACCGCCGCTTGCATGGCCTGTTCGGCCAGCGCCGCGAAGTCGCTCGCGGCGTCCTGCTCCCCTTCGATGTAGACGGATAGGCTGATCGGCGTGTCCCCGGCGCGGGGGGTGTCTGCCCCCGATTTGATCGTCAGCCGCAGCGCCGGGTTCGCCGCCGCGAAGGCTTGCGCGAAGGCGGTCACGGTTGTGGCCCCGCTATCGGGTAGCCCCACCTGGAGGTTGATGCCTTTTTTCATCGTGCGCTCCTCTCCGTTGGGCACGGTAGCCCGCTCTTCGGGCGCTCCGGCGGGCCGCCTGCCGGGGCGTAGACTCGCTTCCTATGTAATGGAAACCCTCCACAGCGTTAATCGTGCCCCCGTGTTGGCCCCGCGCTGGCACCGCCCTGATCCTGCGCTGGCACCGCCCTGACCCTGCGCTGGCACCGCCCTGACCCTGCGCTGGCACCGCCCTGACCCTGCGCCGGCACCGCCCCGACACTTCTACCAACCCCCAACCCCTACGCCTCCACCAGCACATAATAGCTGGCTGTGCTGTTGCCGCGATGGACGATCAGGGTCAGGTCTTGCAGGTGCTTCAGGTCGCGCTTGGCGGTGCGGGTGCCCACCCCGAAGTACGATTCGTACTCCACGCGGGTGATCGCCCCTTTGTCGCGCAGGTAGGCCAGCAAGCGTCGTTCGCGCAAATTAAGGGTGGTGGGTGGCGGCGGGAGGGCGGGAGCCGTTGCGGGGGCCGTGGGCGGGGGCAGGACCGTCGCAGAAGGGGCGGGCGGCGGGGTCCCGGCTCCACTGGGCGGGGCGGCTGCCGCATGGAGGGTGACGAATAGCGACTCACCGAAGTTTTCGAGCACCGGGTCGGGCTGCCCGGCGGCGCGCATCGCCGCGATCATGCGGCGGATGCCGGTGCCCTGGCGTTCGATATAGCCGGTGTGGTAGAGCAGGTCGGCCAGGCGGCGATTGCGCAGCCGGGTCAGGCGGGCCATGTTGTCCACGGTCAGGCCCGGCAAGAGGCCCCCCGGCGAGTCGATTTCGATGCGGTTGCTGAAGACAAAGACGCGGATCGTCGCCGCCGTGATCGCCAGGTCGCGGTGGGCGACGGCGTTGGCGATCGCCTCGCGCACGGCCACTTCGGGATAGGCGGCGGTGGGCACGCGCTGGGTGCCGATGATCTGCGCGCCGTGGGCGATGTTGCGCTGCACAAAGGCGTTGGCCCGGTCGATCATTTCGGGCACGGTGCCGCCGATCTCTTCCTGGTCGTGGAAGTCGCCGGTCCATTCGGTGAGAAAGCGGGCGGCGCGGATGACCATATGGGGGAAGAAGCGTTGCGGATCGCGCCCGAAAAAGAGGACCGCCGCCACCGTGGGCACGCCCCCCGGCGCGAGCAGATCCAGCTTCTCCAGCAGTTCGCGGTCGTCCAGATCATCGAGGGCGGAGAGGCGCTTGGCGGCGCGCTGTTCGCGGTACCAGGCGAAACGGGCCGGATCGAGATCGGCCAGGGTCGCGCCGGGGGCGGCCTGGTCTTCGTAGGCATAGATGCCGCGCTCGTGGAGCAGGCGCAGCAATTCCTGGGGGGTGAGCGGCAGGTTCTGGGTGCCCCGGCGGGCCAGGTAGCGCCCGGCGACGTGGTAGACGCCCGGCACCTGCGCGGGGACATGGGCGGCGACGACCGTCTGCGCGCCGATGCGGATCGGCTCAACGGTGATCAGATCGTGGAGGGGCGGATGGACCTGCCGGGCGGCGCTATAGAGCCGGTCGGTCACCGCCTTGAGGTCGGTGACGCCCCGGATCACGATCGGCTGATCTTGCACGCCGACGAAGATGGTCGCGGGTGCGCCGACGGCGCTGTTTGCCAGGGCGGTCAGGGCTTCGGCCAGCGTCGTCTGGTATTCACTTTCGGGTTTCAGCTCGACCGTGGCACTTTCGCCGCCCTGGATGAGGGCCAGGGCTTCTTCAGGCGACATAAGGTTTTGGATTTTGGATTTTAGATTTTGGCAACGGGAGGCAGCGGAGCATCGCTCCAAAATCTAAAATCCAAAATCGAACGGGTGCCTAGTGAATGGTGACTTGATTGTAGTCCGGGGTCACCAGGTTCGGCTGTTCCACGTTGTCGGTGACCGGGGTGACGGTCTCCAGCTTCGAGCGGAACTGCGCCAGGGCACGATCCCCGAAGTCTTCTACCAGGGCATCGACCATGCGGCGAGCCGACTTATCCAGGAACTCATCGCGGCTCATGGCGATGGTGTAGACGTAGGTTTTGCGGTTCTGCTGGCGGCGCAAAAGCAAGTTCTTCTCCGCCAGGTGGAACATCACCGTCATGATCGTCGTATAGGCGCGCGGGCGGGTCGGGCGCAACTCCATCACGATGTCGCGCACGGTCGCTTGCTTGCGCTCCCACATTAATTCCATGATTTCGAGTTCCAGATCGCCCAGCAATTTGGCGAGAACCTCGTCATTCCGCCGTTGCAGACGGCGGTAGTCCTGTGTTTCCATGAGATCGGGCCTTTCTTGAATGGATAATGATCCCCTAATTATCAATGACTCTTCGTCCGCACATCGGCCATTGCAGCCCCGTGCTTGCAGCATGTTCGGGCGAAAGTGCCTGTGCCCCAACAGTCCCATGACTCGAGGGCGCCGATCGTTCATTTCTATAATACTATGAGTACCCATCTAAGTCAAGCGTTTTGGCATCCAATCGGGTATGAATCGTACTATTCGATTATACTGTTTCTAGGGATCGGCAATCGCGCATTTACTTTGATACCGTCGTGAACTATTTCTCGCCACTATTGCTGTTAAGAACGCTTTCCGGGTCGTACAGGTGGGCGGCGAGGGGGAGCGGTCGCCGCTTATGGCTCTTCCATGCCGTGGATGCTATTGACGAAATCCTCCAGCGTCCAGCCTCCGGCGATGATCTGCCGCCGGATCATAAAGACCGGGTCCACCACCGGGTCGTCGCGGTCGTGGAGGCGGAAGGCCGCTTTGTAGCCGTGGGCCTTCAGGGCATCCACCACGCGCTGGTCATAAAGGCCAGAAGGGTAGGAGAGATATTCCGGGGGGTGACCGAGGATGGCGGTGAGGTTCTCGCCCGACAGGTCCAACTGCCGTTGCAGTTCGGAGTCGATCTGTTGCGGCAGGATGCGGTGGTCCCAGGTGTGCCCGCCGATGGTGAAGCCGGAGTCGGCCAGATCCTTGATCTGGTCGGCGTCCATGAAGCCGTCTTTGCCGATGGTGACGGTCTGGATGAAGAAGGTCGCCGTAAAGCCCAGGCGCTTGAGGATGGGTAGGCCGTGGATGTAGGGGCTGACCTGGTTATCGTCGAAGGTGATACACACCGGATGCGGCGGCAAGGGTGCGCCGGTCTGGATCGCTGCCACCAGTTGCGCGGGCGAAATGCTGTGGTAGCCGTTGTCGTGGAGCCACTGCATTTGCTCTTCAAACTTGTCGGTGCTGATGTTGTACTCGCCCCCGGCAGGAATGTTGATCAGGTGATAGGCCAGCACCGGCACTTTGGGCGGCGGGGCAGGGGTCGCCGTTGGCAGGATGGGCGTGGAGGTGGCGGCGGGAGTAGAAGTAAGCGGCAACGCTGTAGCGGTTGGCAGCGGGGCGGCGGTGGGGCTGGGGGGACGGGTGGTCGCGGTCGGCAGCAAGGGGGTATTGGTCAGCGCGGGAGGGATCGGCACCGGCGTCTCGGTCGGTGGGTCGCTCCCGCAGCCGCTCAAGCTCAGGGTCAGGAGGATCAGCAAGGCGAGTAGCCGGTGTGTTCCGCTGCTGTGCAGGGCGGGTGCGGGGGTGCTGGGGCGCATAGAGACCTCGGATTAAGATTCGATGAACACAAACAGCCCTGCTATAGTAGCAGACCGGTGCTAGAGCGTCAAGCGGCGGAGGCTTTAATTATGTGTTCAGAAATTAGAAATTAGAAATCAGAGGCGTTTGGGCATTGGACATAACCTGGACACCCATACGGCGCACAGTAAGTGTTCAGAAATCAGAAGTCAGATCTTTCATCGTAAAGGAAGGTACCGGAGCGCGTGTGTGTACGGGCCAGGACTGATTCACATACTCCGCTGATTTCTGATTTCTAATTTCTGAACACTTACGGCGCACAAGGTAATTGACAGGCCCGCAAGGGCGTTGCTATAATTATCCGGGTCCCGCGCCTCTGCATTACGTCCCCCGCTTGATCGTATCGTTCTTTATTTCACAGGAGACGTGCTTAATGATGACCGAGTTCCAAATTCGCAAGATGGATGTGCTCTTCGACGCCTATGACGGCGACAAAGATGGGTACCTGGAAGCTGCCGATTTTGACCGCCCCGCCGAACGCTTCGATGCGCGGATGGGGACCAGCGGCCCCGGCGAACGGCCCAGCGACTGGTGGCGCGGTTTCTGGCAGGGGATGGCCCCCCTGATGGATAGTGACGGGCGGGTCAGCCGCGCGGCGTGGCACAGCTATCTCGATGGCGTGTGGAGCGACCCCGCCATGTTTGACCAACTGATCCAGGGCGGGGTCAGCCTCTATATCGCGGTGGTGGATACCGACGGCGACGGTATGTTGAGCCTGGACGAGTACCGGCACCTGTTCTACGCCCTGTCGATGGATGAGGGGATGGTGGACGAGATCTTCCCCCGGATGGATGCCGATGGCGATGGCTACCTGAGCCGCGCGGAACTGGCCCAGCGGGTGCGCGAATTCTACGACAACGATCCAGACGCGCCGGGCAACTGGCTCATGGGCAAGCTCTAAAGCGCCGGACGGGTTGCACCCCGAAGGGCACGACGGCCACGAAGATCGCCTCTTCGTGGTCTTTTCTATTACTCCTGATTAACGAGTTTCTGGTTGCTCCCCGGGAGCGGTGCCGCGAATACGGCGGAAGATGTATTCTCTTGTGACTCCTCATCCGATAAAATAGCCCTATGCTGACCAAACCTGCTATCGCCGATCAGGCGATCCGTGACTACCTGCTCGACAGTTATGACCTAACGATCCAGGCGGTGGAGTTCCTGCCGCTCGGTGCCGATATGCATACCGCCGTCTACCGCGTCACCACTCCCACCGGGAGGCCCTACTTTCTCAAGTTGCGGCGGGGGGCCTTCGACGAAATCGCGGTCCTGGTGCCGGTCTTTCTCCATGCTCAGGGGGCGCGGCAGGTGATGGTGCCGCTCGCCAACCGCGCAGGCCGCTACTGGTCGCACGCTCACCATTTCCACTGGATGCTCTATCCATTTATGGCCGGGCGCGACGGCTATGAAACGGGGCTGTCCGCTGCGCAGTGGATCACCCTCGGCGCGAACCTGGCGATCATCCACCGCGCCGTTCCCCCACCGGACCTGGAGGCCCGCCTGCCGCGCGAAACCTACTCTCCGGCCTTGCGCGATGCCGTCCGCGCCTACGATGCGCAGGTGGAGCAGACGACCTACAGCGACCCCCTCGCGGCCCAATTTGCCGCACTCTGGACCCACCAGCGTGCAGAGATTCGGCGCGTTGTCGAGCGCGCCGAGCAACTGGCCGCGCTGCTCAGGGAACGTGCCATCGCGTTCGTGATCTGCCATTCCGATCTCCATCCCGGCAACCTGTTGATCGGTGAGCACGACACGCTGGCGATCGTCGATTGGGATAACCCGACGCTGGCCGCCAAGGAACGGGACCTGTTGTTCGTGGGCGGCGGCAGCGGCGGCACCTGGAACACCCCCGCAGAAGATGCGTTGTTCTACCAGGGCTATGGGACTGCGCCTATCGACCCGCTGGCGCTCAGCTATTATCATTACGAGCGCATTGTGGCCGATTTCGCCGCCTATGCCGAGGAGTTGTTAGGCGTGCTGGGCAGCACGGAGGATCGCACCCGCAGCCTGGGGCACATCCGCGCCCAATTCGAGCCGCGTGGTGTGATCGCGCTGGCTCACCGGCACTACCCTGGTTGAAGAGCGGTTAGCCCGGCGCGATAGTGCGCCAGCAGGGGCCGGATCGCCGGGGGGATACGTTCGGTGGGCGGCGGTCCCTGCTCGTCGTCCTTATCGCTCATTTTAACCTTTGCCCGCTAGTGCAGCGCCGTGTCCATCGCCCGTTGGGCAAGGCCCCAGATGAAGAAGCAGGCCACCGTGTAGAGGGCAGTGCTGAGGCCGGGGCTGCGGTTGCGGGTGAAGGTGTAGACCAGGGGCAAGGTGGCGATGGTCGAGAGGCCGTAGAGCACATGCAGTTCGGGGCGACCGGGGGCGCGCGCCCCGGCCAGCCAGAGGAGGAAGCCGTCTACTCCCTGCAAGATGAACAACCCCTCGGCAATCGCCAGCACGCCCCACAGGTTGCCGCCGGGGGCCTGGCGGGTCAGGAAATGATACCCGGCGAACACGCCCGCCAGCAGCGCATAGATCGCCACCATGTTTGACAAAATTTTGTGGCTTTGGAGGAGCAGGTCCATTAATGGGCGCTCCTGTTGAGCCAGGGTGCCTGGCCCAGCCCCTCGTGGCCCCGGTTCCAGGCGGGCCAGGCCCCGTCACCCTGGAGCTGGAGCTTGTCGGGCGCGGCCAGATCGAGCAGGTAGAGATGGGTGGGGCCGAGGTCGCCCTCTTTGCCCGGCGTGCAACTCCATTCGCTGTAGGCTACGGCGAGGTGCTGGCCCGGCCCTGTGGCCCAGCTTACGCCCATCAGGTGGACGTGGCGCTCTTCGGTTTCGGGCAGGGTCAGGGCAATGGTGTGCCCGGTCAGGGTATCCACGATAGTTACGCCGCCATAGGTGGCGCAGGCGCTGCTGTGGGCCTGGTCGGCCACGGCGAGATAGCGGGCGTCGGGCGAAATGTCGAGGCTGACCAGGCCGTTGCCCCGGCCCGGCAT
>JBBSAN010000177.1:0-10410 GCA_038252265.1 Chloroflexia bacterium | reverse complement strand
GCCGCCCTCCTCCCCCTCCTCGCCGATCCCGATGCTTACATGCGCCGTACTGCCGCCGAGGCGTTGGGTGGGGCTGCCAGCGACCCCGCCGTGCGCGCTGCCCTCCTCCCCCTCCTCGCCGATCCCGACGAGGACGTGCGCGAGGCTGCCGCCCGAGTGCTGGGCAACGCGACCAGCGACCCCGCCGTGCGCGCTGCCCTCCTCCCCCTCCTCGCCGATCCTAAGCGGAGCGTGCGCGGGGCTGCCGTGTCCGCGCTGGGCAACGCGACCAGCGACCCCGCCGTGCGCGCTGCCCTCCCCCCCCTCCTCGCCGATCCTGAGGAGTACGTGCGTCAAGCTGCCGCTGCTGCACTCACCAATGCGCCCCCCGATCCACAGCTACGTGAACAACTCGGCGCAATGCTCAATGAAACTGGTTATATGATGGCTGACGCCCCCTTCGCTACCCTTGCCCGCTGGGCCGAGGTGGAGGACGCGGCGGGGCGGGTTTGAACCACGAAAGCACGAAAGGACGAAACGCACGAAACGAAAAGGACGAAACCCGCGAAGGGAGCGACACGCTTCCCCGCCGATTTCGTCCTTTTCGCTTGGTGCCCTGGCGCACTTGCGCCGCCTCAGCTATCCAGCGTTAACGTACTGACCACTGACCACTGATCACTGACCACTCGTTACCGCTTCGTATACTGCGGGGCCTTGCGGGCGCGCTTGAGGCCGACCTTCTTGCGCTCTTTCACGCGGGAGTCGCGGGTGAGCAGGCCCGCCTTCTTCAGCGCGCCGCGGTAGGTCTCTTTGTCGGCGTCCACCAGGGCGCGGGCCAGGCCGTGGGACACGGCCCCGGCCTGGCCGGTCACCCCGCCGCCCTGCACCTTGACCATGACGTTCCAGCGGCCCATCGTCTCAGTCACGCGCATTGGCGCAGTGACGATGCGCTCATAGATGGCCCGCGCGCCGAAATAATCTTCGGGCGACTTGCCGTTGACCACGATCTGGCCGTTGCCGGGGAAGAGGCGCACCCGCGCCACGGCAGCCTTGCGCCGCCCGGTGCCATAGAAAAACTGCTTATTGTTGACCATGCCGTCCTCTCTACGTATTCAGTGGTCAGTGGTCAGCAGTCAGTAGTCAGTCACGTCTCCTAAAACTGACTGCTGACTGCCGACTGCTGACAACTCGGTTTAGCGATTTTGGCCCGTAGCCTCGGCAACGGTGTCCATCGGCCAGGGGGTGGGCTGCTGGGCCTGGTGCGGGTGCGCGGGGCCGCCATAGACATGCAGCTTGCGGAACAGGTCGCGGCCCAGCGGGCCACGCGGCAGCATCCCCTTCACAGCCTCTTCGATCGGGGCTTCGGGGTGGCGGCGCATGTGCTCGACGAGGGGCACGGCACGGAAGCCACCGGGGAAGTTCGAGTGGCGATAATACATCTTCTTTTGCATCTTCTGGCCGGTGACCACGATCTTCTCGGCGTTGATCACCACCACGGAGTCGCCCATATCCATGTGCGGGGTAAAGGTCGGCTTGTGCTTGCCACGGATCAGCCGTGCAATCAGCCCGGACAGGCGGCCCAACGTCTGCCCCTCGGCATCGATCAGCCACCACCCCTGGCCGGCCACAGCCTCAGCCCCCTTGGGCGTCCAGGTCCGTACGATCTTTGAGTTCATGACTCGATGTTCTCCCTCAAGCGTAGTGCGTATTACGTATTGCGTACTGCGTATTACGTCTGGTACTCCACAGAGAAGACACAACGCACTACGCTTCGTCATTAGCCACCAGCGGTCAGTTTTGATATGAACACTGATAACTGATAACAGACAACTTACAGATCGACCAGTTCGATCTGGCAGACCGTCGCCCCGTCGCCAGGGCGCACGCGGATCTTCAGGATGCGGCAATAGCCGCCGGGCCGATCCGCGAAGTGTGGCCCGATTTCGTCGAACAGGCGATCCGCGACGGCTTTGTTCGCCAGGATCGACATGACATGACCGCGCGTGGCCGGGGTGTCCCCCTTGCGGGCGATCGTGATCACCTTCTCGGCCAGCGGGCGCAATTCCTTGGCCTTGGCTTCGGTGGTCTGGATGCGGCTGTGGGTGAACAGCGAGATCAGTTGGCTGCGGTAGAGCGCCCGCCGCTGCCCGCTATTGCGGCCCAGTTGCCGACCCCCGATATTATGACGCATGACAGGGTTCCTCCGGTAGAAAGCGCTAACCGCTCCCTACTGCTCATCTAGCTTTTCTTCGTTCGGGTCAAAGGTATAGGTCAGGTTCGCGTCCACGATGGGCAACTCTTCGTCATCCTCGGTCACGCTTTCCAGGTACACCTCATCCTCGGCATCCACATCAATGGCGTGCTCGGCCTCGTCCAGGGTCAGGTCGCCGACCGCGCCCGGCTCGATCAAGCCGCGGCTCAGGAGCGAGTCCTGCAATTCCTCGAACGACTTCATGCCGAAGTTACGCACGCTCAGCAGCTCTTTGCGGTCCATTTGCAGCACCTGGCCCACGCGGGTGATACCGCTGCGCTTCAGGCAGTTGTAGGTCCGCACGCTCAGGCCCAGTTCTTCGATCGGCATCTCGGCCACATGCGGCGGGATCGGGTTGGTGGTCAGGGGGCGGCTGGTGTCCGCCGCCGCCGGGCTGCTGTAGTTCGCCATCAAGGCGGAGTGCTGGCCCAGCGCCTGCGCGGCCAGGCTCAACGCCTCGCCCGCGTCCATCGTCCCGTCGGTCCAGATCTCCAGGACCAGCCGGTCCAGATCCTCGCGGTCGCCCTCCGCCATCGTCTCGACCAGGTAGTTGACGCGGGGGATGGGGGTGAAGATGGCGTCCACCGGGATGGTCCCGATGGGCAGCCCTTCGCGGGCATCCGACGAAAGATAACCCCGGCCCCGTTCGACGGTGAACTCCATCTCCAGCCGCCCTTCGACGCTGTCCAGCGTCGCCAGGCCCTGGTCATCGTTCACCAGCTCCACCTGGCTGGGCAGTTGAATGTCGGAGGCTCGCGCCACGCCCGGCCCGCGGTATGACAGTTGCATCCGCACCGGGCGGTCGCTGTAGGAGCGCAACCGGATTTTTTTGATATTCAGGATAATTTCCGTCACGTCTTCTTTTACGTGCGGCAGAGTCGAAAACTCGTGGTAGACACCATCAATATGCACGCTGGTAATCGCGGCACCGGGCAGGGACGAGAGCAAGATGCGCCGTAACGCATTGCCCAGAATCAACCCAAAGCCGGTTTCCAGCGGTCCTAAGCCGAACCGGCCATAGTTCGTACCGGTCGCCAACACCTCGACCCGAGGCATGATCATGTCCGCCACGCGCCCTCCTCCAATTGTCGTTGCTGTTTCTGTCACAGCGGTATTCCTTCAAGACCCTAAGAGGGCAGGCAGCCGGCAGCCGCTGAGGGCGAGGGGCCGGCCACCTACCAGGCGTGCGTTAGCGGCTGTAGAATTCAACGATCAGCTGTTCGCTGATGCTCACATCCAGGTCGGCCCGCGTCGGCATATTCACGAAGCGCCCGCTCAAGTTGCGAATGTCCAGTTGCAGCCAGGAGGGAATGTCTTTGCGGGCCAGGGCCAGGCCCAGGTCCTTGAAGTACGCATTGCTGCGGTGGTCTTCGCGGACGGCAATAACATCACCCGGCTTGACATGGTACGAGGGGATGTCCACCTTGTGGCCGTTGACCAAAAAGTGGCCGTGGCGCACGAGCTGGCGCGATTCGGGACGCGAATCGCCAAAACCCAGCCGGTAGACCACATTATCGAGGCGCGATTCGAGGACGCGGAGCAGGTTCTCGCCCGTCGCCCCCGGCAGGCGCTCGGCCTGCTCGAAGTGGCGGCGGAACTGGCGCTCCATGATGCCGTACATCCGGCGCGCCTTCTGCTTCTCGCGCAACTGCAATCCATAATCCGAAACTTTACCGCGCCGTCGCTGCCCATGCTGCCCCGGAGGGGTGTTGCGCCGTTCGATGGCGCACTTGGGCGTAAAGCACCGCTCCCCCTTGAGGAACAGTTTCATGCCTTCGCGACGGCACAGTTTACAAACCGGTCCCGTATAGCGGGCCATTGTTCTTCCTCCTGTGTCGTTGACCAGTTCTTAGTTGTTAGTTCTTAGTCGTCAGTACGAGTGGTCAGTGGTCAGTGGTCAGTAATCAGTAAATAGAAGAAACTGATAACTAACAACTAACAACTCGTTAGACGCGCCGACGCTTGGGCGGGCGGCATCCGTTGTGCGGGATGGGCGTCACGTCGGTGATGCTGGTTACCGACAGCCCGGCGGACTGGAGGGCGCGAATGGCACTCTCGCGGCCCGATCCGGGACCTTTGACGAACACATCCACCTGGCGCAGCCCATGTTCCATGGCCCGCTTGGCGGCCCCGTCGGCGGTGATCTGGGCGGCATAAGGCGTGCTTTTGCGCGAGCCTTTAAAACCGCTGGCCCCCGCGCTGCCCCACGACAGGACGTTGCCCTGCGGATCGGTGAGCGTCACGATGGTGTTATTAAAACTGGACTGGACATGGGCCTGACCGCGCGGCACCATTTTGCGTTCGCGGCGGCGTCCGCGGGCCGCCCGCGCAGTGCGGGCCCCCGTTTGCTGCTTCTTCTCAGCCATGAATGTTGCGGTTCCTCCTCAAAGAGTGCCCGCCAGACCAGGGCCGGAGCACCGGCGCTGGCCTGACGCTTACTTCTTCCCGGCCTTCTTCTTACCCGCAATGGCGCGGCGGGGGCCACGACGGGCGCGGGCATTGGTGCGCGTGCGCTGCCCATGGACCGGCAATCCGCGCTGATGGCGGATGCCGCGATAGCACTTGATCTCGATCAAGCGCTTGATGTTCAGGTTGACTTCCCGGCGCAGGTCGCCTTCGACGCGGTATTCCTTGTCGATCACTTCGCGCAGACGGTTGACCTCTTCCTCCGTCAGCATCCGCACGCGCGTGTCCGGGCTGATGCCCGTGCGCGCCAGGATATGCTGGCTGGTGGTGGGGCCGATGCCGTAGATATAGGTCAGCGCGACCTCGACCCGCTTGTCCCGTGGGATGTCCACCCCGGCGATACGTGCCACTCGCTCGTTCTCCTCTCTCGCTATCTGTTGCTGCTTCGTCCCGGCGGCGGGTTTGCACCCGACCAGGCCGGTTTACACACGCCGATCACCCGGCAGGCGGTGCCTGCTGGGTGACCAACTTTCCTAGCCTTGCCGCTGCTTGTGCCCCGGGTCGGTGCAAATGATGCGAATCACACCCTTGCGCTTGATCACCCGGCAGCGCTCGCAGCGCGGTTTCACCGATGCGCGTACCTTCATTGTCTCGTTCTCCTTACCCCAAAAATTTATACTGCCGGTGCTCCCTTATTCGTGAAAGCGCTCGACAATGCGGCCTCGCGACAAGTCGTAGGGCGATAACGCGACCCGCACTTTGTCACCCGGTAAGAGCCGGATCAGGGGCACCCGTAACTGCTCGGCCAGATGGGCCAGCACGCGGGTGCCATTCTCCAGTTCAACCGCGAACATCGCGTTCGGCAGCGGCTCGACAACCGTCCCGGCAACCGTATACCCGTTGCGCCTGTCGTTCATCGTTCCGCCGCGTCTTGATTTCTCACGGATCAACATCCCCTCACCCAGGCGAGGGGCACCAAGTGACAAGTATACCACAAACGGATGCCCCATGGCAAGTTTGCGTTACTAGTTCTTAGTCGTTAGTTGTCAGTTATCAGTTCTTCCTTGATAAGACCCGCCACCAACCACCAACCACTAATCACCCGCCCTACCGCAGCGTCAAAATCTCCGGGCCATGCTCGGTGACAGCGACGGTATGCTCGACGTGGGCGGCGAGGCTGTGGTCCTGGGTGACGATGGTCCAGTCGTCGGCCAGGGTGTCCGTCTTATACGTCCCGGCGGTCAGCATCGGCTCGATGGCGATGACCATACCCGCCGTGAGCTTCAGCCCCCGCCCACGCTCTCCGAAATTCATCACCTGGGGCGCTTCGTGCATCTGCCGCCCGATACCGTGCCCGCACAGGTCGCGCACCACCCCATAGCCGTCGCGCTCGATCACGTCCTGGATGGCAGCGCCCAGGTCGCCCAGGCGCACGCCGGGGCGGGCCATGGCGATGCCCACATCCAGCGCCTCCCAGGCGGTGTGCAGCAGCCGCTCGGCGTCGGGGCGGATCGGGCCAATCGGGATCGTCGTGGCGCTGTCGCCATGATAGCCGCGATAGAACGCGCCGCAGTCAATACTGAGCAGGTCGCCGTCTTTCAGCACCCGCGCACCGGGGATGCCGTGGACGATCTCCTCGTTCACCGACGCGCAAATGCTCGCCGGGTAGCCCTGGTAGCCCTTGAACGACGGCACCGCGCCCCGCCCGGTAATATACTCGTAGGCCAGGCGGTCTAGCTCCCCGGTCGTCACGCCCGGCTTGGCGTGCTCGGTCAGCAGGGCCAGCGTATCGGCCACAATGCGCCCCGACTCGCGCATCAGCGCAATCTCTTTGGGCGACTTCAAAATCACTCGACTAGGCATAACGAGTCCTTAGTTATCAGTTGTTCGTTGTCAGTGCTGCGCTGAACGACGAACAACCGAATCCTAACCCCTCCAATAAAAGACTAATAACTGACAACGAACGACTCGTCACGGCAGAGTCAAAATCTCCGGCCCGTGCTCGGTCACGGCCACGGTATGCTCGATATAGGAGGACAGCTTACCGTCCTCGGTCACAATCGTCCAGCCGTCGCTCAGCGTGCGGGTGCGGTAGGTGCCGCCCATCAGCATCGGTTCGATGGCGATAACCATGCCGGGGACGAGGGTGAAGCCCTTGCCCCGCTCGCCATAGTTGGGTACCTTCGGCTCTTCCCAGAGCTGCCGCCCCACGCCGTGCCCCGACAGTTCGCGGGGCGTCTCATAGCCCGCGCCCTTGATCACTTCGTAGATGGCCGCGCCCACATCGCCGGTGCGTACGCCCGGTCCCACTGTGGCGATACCCACGTCCAGCGCCTGGGCGGCCACGTCCATGATCCGCTGGGCCTCGGCGCTGATCTGGCCCACCGGCACGGTCAGGCCGCTGTCGCCGTGGAAGCCGCGATAGAACGCGCCGCAGTCCAGGCTCAGCAGATCGCCCTCTTGCAGCACGCGGGGGCCGGGGATGCCATGCACGATCTCCTCGTTGATCGAAGTGCAGATGCTCTTGACGTAGCCGTGGTGTCCCTTGAACGAGGGCACCGCGCCGCGCCGGGTGATGTGGTCATAAGCGAGGCGGTCCAGGTCATCGGTGGTCATTCCAGGCCGCACCTGCGCCGCCATCAGCGCCAGCGTCTCGGCCACGATCCGGCCCGCTTCGCGCATGATCGCCAGTTCTTTTGGCGTTTTGATTAAGCTGTGGTTGACCATTCCCCTACCCCTGAACCCTTCCCCGCTAGTTCACCGCCCCGTTGGACAGCCCGGCGAGGCCCGGCGGCTGATAGCGCCGGATCCGGCCCAGCATCTCGTCGTTCACCTGCTCGATCGGCTGTTCGCCGTTGACCTCGTCCAGCACGCCCTGATGGCGGTAGTATTCGATCACCGGCGCGGTCTGCTCGAAGTAGACGCGCAGCCGGTTCTCGGCGGTTTCCCGCTTGTCATCCACGCGCTGGTATAGCTCGGCCTTGCCGCAGTTGTCGCACACGCCCGGCACCGTCGGCGGGTTGTACAACTCATGATAGACCGCGCCGCAGTTGTGACAGATCCAGCGGCCCGACAACCGGTCCAGCAGGGTGTTGGTCGGCACCTTGGCATAGAGCGCCAGGTCTACCCGCAGATCGGCAGCCCGGAGCGCGGTGTCCAGCGCCTCGGCCTGGGCCACGGTGCGGGGGAAACCGTCGAGGATGACCCCGTTGACGGTGTCCGGCTCATGCAGCCGGTCCAGGATCATCTGGATCGTGATCGAGTCGGGCACCAGTTCACCCCGGTCATAGTAGGCTTTCGCCGCCAGACCAAGGGAGGTCTCGTTCTTCATGTGGAGCCGAAACAGATCGCCACTCGATACATGCGCCATGTTCAGCGTATCGCGCAGCACTTCGGCCTGGGTGCCTTTGCCCGCGCCCGGCGCACCAAGTAGGAGCAAGATCATCTTTGACCTCTCCAGCAAGAAATTAGAAATTAGAAATCAGTTGTTGCTCATGCCTGATTTCTAATTTCTAATTTCTAATTTCTGATAGCTATTACCGCTTGATAAAGCCCTCGTAGTTGCGCATCAGCAACTGGGCCTCAAGCTGCTTCATCGTATCGATGGCGACACCGACCACAATCAGCAGCGCCGTGCTGGTGTAGAGGAACTGGACGCCGGTGACGATGCCGCCGAAGTAGGGCAGCACCGCGACCACGCCCAGGAAGACTGCCCCCAGGAAGGTGATCCGGTTCAGCACCCGGGTCAGGTATTGCTGCGTCGCCGGGCCGGGGCGTTTGCCCGGCACCACGCCGCCGCTCTTTTGCAAGTTCTCCGCGATGTTTTGCTGGCTGAACACCACCGTCGTATAGAAGTAGGTGAAGCCAACCACCATCAGGAAGTAGAGCACCTGATAGGGGAAGCTGCTCGGGTTGAGGACGCTGGTAACGGTTCGCGCAATATCACCCACCGTGCCCGTCGCCGCCGTGAAGAACGCGGCGATGGTCGAGGGGAAGATGATAATACTCTGGGCAAAAATCAGCGGGATCATCCCTGCCGAGTTCACCCGCAGCGGGATATGGCTCTCGCCGCTCTGGCGCATCATCCGGTTCCCCTTAAACACGTTACGTGAATAGTGGACGGGGATGCGTCGCTGGCCTTCCTGGACCATGATGATGCCGACGATAGTGATCAGGCTGATCAGCAGGAACAGCAGCAAGCCAAAGAAGTTGAAGCTGGTGCCGCTCTGGGTCTGGGGCAGGATCGTCTGGTAGGCCTGCAAGGGCAGGCGCGAGACGATACCGGCGAAGATGATGATCGACACGCCGTTCCCGATGCCGTTCTCGGTGATCAGTTCACCGATCCAGATCAGGAAGATCGTACCGGCCACCAGCGAGAACAGGATCGAGGTGGAATAGAGCGTGTTCGACACGATGTCGAAGCGCGGCAGCACGCCCAGCGACTTCATCAGCACGCACTGGCCGTAGCCCTGAAGGATCGCCAGCGGCACGGTGAGCCAGTGCTGGTACTGGTTGATCTTGTGGCGGCCCTGCTCGCCTTCCTTCGACAGCTCGGTCAACCGCGGGATGATCGGGATGAGGAGCTGGAAGATGATGGAGGCGGTGATATAGGGATAGACCCCCATCGCCGCCACGCTGAAGTTCTGCAACGAGCCACCGCTGAAGATGTTCAGGATGCCCAGAATCTGGCCCACGTCCTGGCGGCTGAAGATATCCGCCAGGGCCGCCGTGTCGATGCCCGGCACTGGCACATGAGCCACGATGCGGAAGATCACCAGCATGGCGAACGTGAACAGGATCTTTCGCCGCAGGTCGGGGATGCGAAAGGCGTTAATGCTTGCTTGCAGCACCGATGCTCTCCTTAGCTACCGCTGATCGGAACCTTGCGCTCCGTGCGGGGCGCGCGGGCACCACCCGGGCGGCCCGGTTGGATCCCGTTCTGTGTGCCATCCTCTTCGATGATCTGAACCGCGCCACCCGCCGCTTCGATAGCAGCCTGGGCGCTTTTGCTCACCCGGTGAGCACGCACGGTGAGCGGCACACTGACCGTGCCCCGGTTCAGGACGACCACCGGCATGGTGGTGTCGCGGATGATGCCGTGCTCTACCAGCGCGGCGGGGGTCACCTCGGCGTTGGCGTCGAATTCGACCAACTGATCCAGGTTGACTTCATAGCGGGGCAGGCGGAAGGCATTCTTGAAACCGCGCTTGTAGGGCAGTTGCAGATGGATCGGCGTCTGGCCGCCCATGAAGCCGCGCTTCGCCTTGTGGTGCCCGGTGCGAGACTTGGACCCTTTGGTGCCGAAGCCACTGGTCTTGCCCGTGCCCGACCCTTCGCCGCGCCCGATGCGCTTGCGCTTGGTGCGCGCCCCTACGTCGGGATAAAGATCGCTCAAGTTCATGATACGGTTCCTCAATAAAGGCAGCGGGCGGGAGGCAGCCTGCGCCGCCTCCCCACACCCTACCCTACAAATCTTCGACCGCTACGAGGTGCTTGACCTTGAAGATCATACCACGGAGCACGGCACTATCGGGCTTCTCGACCGAATGATGCAGACGCAGCAGGCCCAGGGCTTTCACAGTCTCCCGGCTCCCCACCCTCTGGCCGATCAGGCTACGCACCAGCGTGATCCGCACGGTGCTGCCCTCACGCACGCCCGCAGTGCGGGGATTAGGTTCGGTTGTCATTTAACGCTCTCCTTCCGGGGCAGGCGGGCCGCCAACCGGTGCTTGAGGGCGAGGACCCTGCTCCGGAGCCGGGGTCCGAGGGGCATC
>JBBSAN010000176.1:0-10509 GCA_038252265.1 Chloroflexia bacterium | reverse complement strand
CTGCTCGCCTTGAACATGAGCTATGCCCCCAATGGCAACGTCAACACCGTCGCCCAGACCCTCAACGGCGGGTCGAGTAATCCCAGCTTCACCAATACCTTCACCTACGATGCGTTTGATCGGCTGCGGTCCTTCACGACGAATAACACGACCATCTTCACCGGGGAGAGCTATACCTACGACCGGCTGGGGCGGATGCAGACGCGCACGGTGGGCGGGACGCCCTACACCTATAGCTACGACCCGAACCATAAAGATGCGCCGAGCTTCTACCAGAATAAAGAATACCAGTACGACGCGGCGGGCAACCAGATTTATCGCAACGGCGGCGGCAGCACGCAGAACCGCACTTTTGACCCGGAGAACCGCCTGAGTGGGATCACAACCGGCACCCCCGGCGGCACGACCACCAGCGCATTTATCTATGACGCGAACGGGCAGCGGCTAATCCAGAGTGTGACGACCGGCGGCAGCACGGTACGCACGCTGACCATCGGCAGCCTGTACGAGGAGGTGCTCACCGCAGCAGGCTGCCAGGATGTGACCTGGGCCAGTGCCACCAATGTGGCAGCCAACGGCAGCACGCTCCAGAAGACGGGAGGGACCGCCTCGTGGGAGGACGCAGGCACCGTGTCCTCGCAGACGCTGGCCAGCGGGGACGGTTATGCGAGTGTCATCGCCGACACGACCGATGCCTACCGGATGTTCGGCCTCTCCCACGGCGATAGTGGGCCGTCCTATACCGACATTGACTATGCATTGGAGTTGGCAGCCGGTGGGGTGCTCAAGATCCATGAGAGTGGCGTGGCGCGCGGGGTGTTCGGCTCCTATGCCATCGGGGATGTGTTGAAAGTGGCGGTGGAGAACGGGCAGGTCAATTATTACCGCAACAGTACCCTCTTATATACCAGCCAGCTCACGCCGAGCTACCCGCTGCTGCTCGATAGCTCGATCTACACGCCCGGCAGCCAGTTGCAAAGTGCCAGCCTCTGCACCGGAACGGCGAATCCGCCCACGGCGTACATCACCTATTACCAGTTGGGCGGCAAGGCGGTCGGCCTGCGCCGGGTGGACCAGGCGGGGAACAACGGCCAGTATCGGCTGGTGGGCGACCATCTGGGCAGCACCACCTTGTTGGTGGACACCTCCAGCACCCCCCAAGTGGCGCAACGCACCTATTATAAGCCCTATGGCGAGGTGGCGCAGTCGTATGGCAGCACGTTGACGAGCGTCGGTTATACCGGCCAGCGGCTGGACAGCGATAGTGGACTGCTGTATTACGGTACCAGGTTCTATGATGCGAACCTGAGCCACTTTGTTTCCGCAGACACAATTGCCCCAGATCCTATAAATCCACAAAGTCGAGACCGCTATAGTTATGTTCTTAATAACCCCATTAAATATACCGATCCCTCTGGACACTGTGCTGATCCTGATAGAAATAGCCCTGAGTATCAAGATGGTGAAACATGTAGCCACGCTCAGCATCAGCTACATAAATATGGCATAAATGTATATAATATGGATGACTGGAGTTTGGCGCAGTTGTTAGAGATGCTAGATGGGATCGCTCGATTAATGACTGCAATGGAGTGGACAACGATTGACGAATTCCGAGAAGCTATGGGTATAGATACTAAAGGCGAAATATGGCTTTACCTTAATGTTGATGGAAAGGGACCTGGATATGGCGGAGCCTACTATTCAAAGGGGGCTGATTACGCTACAAATCCAAATCGAAAAACTCGAAATATAGTAATTGAAGATACAGAAAAAGAGTTTAACCTTGAAGATCCTCATGATCTAGGTTCAACCTTTGTCCATGAATTGGCACATGCCTGGGATGATGCGTCGGACAATGCTAGGTCAACAGAGATGGCCACAGCGACGGGAAGTTATTCAAAGGATGGTCGTTATTACGCTGGAGGGTATGCTGCCTCAGATTACGGAGGAAGTGGTCCGAGTTCTATACCCCATAACCAGCGCGAAGATTGGGCTGAAGCTGTAACTGGCACTGCCTATCCAGAACGTGCTAGATATAATGTCGTGTGGGATGAAGATCGCGGAGGACGACATCGTCAGATCGGAATGGATCGTACACGACGCCAATACGTACATGATCAAGCTGCTTTTGTAACAGCGCGAGCCAAGAAGTAGATTAGATGCCTAATCTCTCTACACCAACCTAATAATGGATACACAATGTGACTATAGCTTGGTGTGAATCCCAAAAGGTTGGCAACTACCGCGAAGGTCGTCGCCTGCGCGTGAGAGCTGCACCGCAAGGCTGGCGCTAATATATATCGCGCGAGCCCACAGTGGTACTCAAGGTACCGTGCGCCAGTAGTTCAAACAGATCACGGTTGATGCAGTACCATTCGCCGTCATCCTACGGTGCGCTTCTGCAAGCACCTGTTGCAGCACATCAAAAGAATGCTTACAATTATCAAGAGTTGATCTTGATTAGGAGGATTAGAAATGAAATCGCGCAACCTTTTCTGTCGCCTCTGTACTATGTTATTAATATTGCTAGCTGGCTGCAATACACCGCTTGCTAGCACAAGCAATGATAATGGTGCTGTGTCAACGATTGTTGATAATAGTACACCGACCACTCCTTCTATAAGCACTTTAGCTCCATCGTATGAAGAAATTAAGAAGACTATAGATGAAATCACTGAACGAGTTGAGCACCCTGAAGGACCCTCAGTGGGTTTAGATGGCTTGACAGATCCGCATATCAGAGAGGAATTTGGCAACTATAATGTTTATCTACGCGATAAGATTGTACAAAATTGGCAAGGATGGATTGGTAATTTTACACAAAATAATCCTGATGACGCTAGTACTACTTATAATTTGGGTATCTTTATGCAGGATCCTAATTTGGATAATACTATTCGGACTGGCGTTCTACAATCAGATGTATCACGTACGCAGTTGGAGATCTTTGCATCAAGTATAGATCTAAACAAATCCTTTGGTAGCTGGAAAAATCAGTGGCCTCATATATCTTTCAGTGGGACAATACAAGGAATACTTACCGATGGACGTGTAATTATTGATAATGTGGTTATTAAAGAACTGAGATGATATTGTAGCAAAATTTACGTAAGATAGATGAGAAAATTCCTTTAGTTAAATAAATCAGCGGAATTGATAGGGCCCATCCGGCGACGTTATGCAGCGCCACCGGATGGGCCGTATCGGTTTCACTATAAGCTTCCTTTTCCTCACTGTCTTGGAGAAGGCCCGCCGTTGGGATTCGGTCAGGATGAGGTGCTTTTGGGCCGCCTTGACTTCCAGCGCCTTCAGACGCGTTGTGAAAGGTCTCCCCGCTAGGGCGGATGCCGCAGGGGCCGCCACGAGGCGGCCCAACTAGCGCAGCCCCGTGAGAGTGAGCAACGGTGGGCGTCGCCTACAGATGGGGGTACGGAGCCAGTGCTCCCCAAAGTGATCCCCGTCTTCGCCATCGTCCAATGCCCGCCGTCGGTTTTCCCACCCGCAGAAGGACGACCTAGTACTGGCCGAGGAGCGCGCCTTTGAAGGGCTAGATATCGTTGTGACGTCCAAATATGATGGCGGCAATTTCACCATAGGCCCCGACTATTTCCATGCGCGCGCCACCCAATCGGTCTATCAACCCAGCCAATGCCTCTGCGACAAGTCCAGTAGCGGATCGGGCCGCTGCTGGGCCGGGATATGCGCGTCTGTGGAGAGTTGATCGCCGCCGATACGCCGCATATGCTCCAGTATCCGCATCTGGTGGCTCCCGGGGGATTAGTGTTGCCCTCGTTCCGGTTCCTGGTCTTTGGCATCTGGGTGAGGTTGACCTGCGTGAGCTGGGCGATACGGAGACGTATGCGGCAGCACTAGACCTGGATCTGGTGCCAGTGCTCTACCGAGGACTCTGGGACAAGCCCCACCTGGTGGGGCCGGGAACGATCTGGCCATCCACCACGGTACGGTCACCGCCATCGAACCATCCAGCCCGCGCGGCTATGGCTATTGGACCTGCCGTCTCAAGGTGTGCAGGACAGACAACGACACGCTGGCGACCGTTCCTTATCCCGCCAACTGCCTGGTCGATCCGACCGCTAGTCCCGCGCCCGCCGATCTAAAGCCACCGCTGGCGGCAGGGTAGCCACCCCCTTCTCTAACCACGGTCTCTGTTCATGCACCGATCCCGGGTAGCCCACCGTACCCTGCTCACGGCGGGCTACCCGGGCCGACTTCGGTCCGGCCCAGGCCCCGAAACTCCCACCGAATTTCGCCACATCCACCTGCCGTTCCGCTTCCAAGCCGGTAGATAGGACCAACAATCAGCGTGGGGCGGGAGCATTGGGACAGAAATCTCCCGCTTCATGCTATCGTTCGCGGCGCAGTTTGACCACTTTCCCCAGTAAACAAAGAAGCTGGCTAACCCACGAAGGGTGCTGCCGCCCGTGACTCAGACACCAAGAGGTTGGGATGGTTGGTGATCCGTCTCCCTGCACTGTCCTGGATGCTGACGGGCGGGAGAAGGTCGCGGGCGAGCTGCTGGCGGGACTGACCAATAGTGGGCAGCTCTGCGCCCCGATAGAAGAAGTACAGGCGCAGTTGGCGGCGATCTCAACGGCCGTTCAGCGCATTCGCACCTCAGTTCGCCGCTGAGATCGCCGCCGATCACGCTGCCTGTCGACAGGGGCGATGTCAGGAACAGAGCGAACGCCCCCACCCCCCGATCATTTCGCACCAGACGCAAGGTGGTATAACCGGGTGCCACGTGTTGCCGCAGATCCACTTCGCATTGCTTTAATCGTGAATCAACCCCTGGCGAACCGATCGTGGTTCGCCGAGCAAGTTTTTATCCTCAAAATAGCTGATCTATCTAACATTAGGGCTTTCCGGCTGTCAGGGTTCATCGAGATCGGTTAAGTAGGGGGGATACCCCACCGTCTTTCCCGGCGCATCCACAGGGGAATGCCAGTCGGACGCGGGCAGATAGAAAGGAAGCAACTGCGATGACCCAGGTACAGGTACAGGCTCAAGCCGCCCTTTATTGCAAGCAAGGCGGCTCGGACAAAGTCTACGGACTCGCATTGGTGGTCGAAGAGGACGGCAGCGCGGTCTGCGTGATTGGCTACGGCCCGCGCGGGGCGGTCGGCAAGCCCACCATCCAGCGGGGGCCACTGGACGCCATGCAGGCCCTCTACACCAAGAAGCTGCGGGAAAAGAGCAAGGACTATAAACCGCTGGATGCCCTAGCGGACGACCCCGATGCCACCCTGACAGCGGCGGAAGCCGCCGCCGCCCTGCGCCACATCTGGACGGTGCTGGGCGGGGCGGACGGTCATCCCGCACTAGCGCCCGCCGACGGGACTCGCCCCCCGCCCGCGCTGACCGGCGTTATCATCCCGCCCGGCGGCCCTAAGCCGCAGCGCGTACGCCTGAGCCATGTCCGGCCGATCCGCCCCGGCACCCTGGACGCGCTGCTGGCCGATCCGCGCCAGGGGGTCACGGAGAAGATGAACGGGCGGCGCTGCGTGATCGTCGGTGAAGAGGATGGTACCCTACGGGCCTATAACCGCCAGGGTTACGAGGTGGCCGTCCCCGCAGCGGCGGCCGCCCTGGCCCGACTGGGCGGCTCGTTCATCGTGGACGGCGAGGCTCTGGAACGGGATCACGCAGGGGCGTTCATTGCCTTTGACTACCTGGCCCGGCATAGCGCGTCGCTGCGCTCCTTGCCCTACGCAGAGCGGATCGCCCGCCTGGTCGCCGACTTCCTGGGTGCCCGCCTGATCGATCAGGCGGGGGCGACCGTCGCCCGAATGGTGCCGACCGTCCCCGGCCTGGGCTTGCTCTTTCCCGCGACGACGGCGGCCGACAAACGGGCGGTGCTGGCCGAGGTCGCCGCTGCCGGGGGTGAGGGGATCATTGTCCGCGATCTCGACGGCCCCAGCCTCCCCGGTGATACCCGCCACGAACTTAAGTGGAAGCTCAAGGGCGAGCTGGACGTGGTGGTGCTGGAACATCAACTGCGGGGAGGCCAGGTGGACGGCACCTTCCTGGTCGGGGTGCGCCGGGAAGTCGATGGGGCGTGGATCGCGCTTGGCAACGCGAACACCGGGCTATCCAAAACGGAATTTGCCGCCGTCAAGGCCGCGGTAGACGGGGGCCAGCCCGTGGTGCTGCGGCTCGAATTCTTGAGCGCACGCAGTGTCGGCATCACCCCCGTGGAACCGGTGGTCCTGGAGGTCCGCACCGATAAGACGGCAGAGGAATGCACTGCCAGCCAATTAGTCGAAGCCCTCGGCCAGGACCGGGCGGCGCTCATTGCTGCCGCCCCAGCCTGGACATCCCGCGCCAGGGCCGCCTGATATTCAGAGCACGTTGAGTGTGACCTCGTGCCCCCCAGAAGATTGAACAGGGGCACAGGGGCCACTACAGCAGGACCTTACCTACAGGACACACGCGGCGAGCAATGAGCATGTTGCCATCTGTCAGCGAAGTGCAAAACAGTCAGACCTGTTCTCAGTACGCGGCCATTGGCCGAAAACGCGCTGGCGTATGTCTACTTATGGCACCGGTCAGTTCCTGGGCCATCGGGACGTGGGGGGCGGGGTGGGCATCCTTTCCCGCAGCCAACCACGGAAGGCGAGCCAAACCCGCCCGCTGCTGGATGGTCCGGCACCATCCCCCGTTCGAGGAACGAGTAGGTGGTGTCTTCGCACCTGGCTGGTCGACAACCTCCAGCGGTTGCACGGCTTCAGCACTGGCAAAGCATCATGGAAGCCGAGAAGACCATCGGACGGCTGATCTGGGAGCCACTGGGGCCGAGGCCTCATCTAAGGTCCGAATGGCCTCAGCATCCCTGCCACCACCCGCCATGAACAGAAGTCATAGACCCCACGGATCAATCCGGGGCGTGTGAAAACCCCGATCTATGACCAGCCTCAGTCCGTAAGGACTACGTGCCAGGCGTCATAACACCTTCGGGTGCGTCGTGCCAGCCCGAAGCTCTGTTGTCGGCCATCATGCTATCGTCGCTGGGGCGGCGGTGAAGGTGACCGGCGCAACAAGCGCCCGACACATTGGCGAGGCACACTTCACCCCGGCAACGGGAGGCCCTACGGGGCACAGGAGCAACGATGAGCATGGTGTTTGTACTCGACGCGGAAAAGCGCCCGCTGAACCCGGTGCATCCGGCCCGAGCACGTATCCTCCTCCGAGAGGGGCGGGCCGCCATTCTACGGCGCCACCCCTTCACGATTATCCTTAAAGCCGTGATCCCAAGTGCCACCCCGGTGCTCCTGCGGCTCAAGCTGGACCCCGGCAGCCAGACCACCGGCATCGCTCTGCTCAATGACATGACGGGCGAAGTAGTCTTTGCCGCCGAACTCCACCATCGGGGGATGACGATCAAGCAGGCGCTGGACCGACGGCGGGCCGTGCGGCACAGCCGTCGTCAGCGTAAAACGCGGCACCGTCCACCGCGCTTTGCCAACCGGCGCTGCCGGTCAGGGTGGTTACCCCCCTCGCTGGGCAGCCGGGTCGCCAATGTCGTCACCTGGGTGAAGCGGCTGCGGAGCCTTGCCCCCATTGGAACACTCAGCCTGGAGCTGGTGCGCTTCGACACGCAGCAGATGCAGAATGCCGAGATCCGGGGCGTGGAGTACCGGCAGGGCGAGCTAGCCGGCTACGAGGTGCGGGAATATCTGCTGGAAAAATGGGGCCAGCGCTGCGCATATTGCGGGGTAACCGGGGTGCCGCTGGAAGTGGAACACATCATACCTCGCAGTCGTGGAGGTAGCAACCGAGTCAGCAATCTGACCCTGGCCTGCCATTCTTGCAATGAAACGAAGGGCGCACGCACTGCGGCCGAGTACGGCTACCCCCAGATCCAATCCCAGGCGCGCCAATCGCTGCGAGATGCGGCAGCAGTCAACAGCACGCGCTGGGCGCTCTACGGGGCGCTCCAGGCTACCGGACTGACCGTCGAAACCGGGAGTGGGAGCTTGACGAAATACAATCGGATGACGCGGGAGCTGCCGAAGACCCACTGGCTGGATGCAGCGTGCGTGGGGGAGAGTACCCCACCAGTGTTGGAGACCACCGGAATCGTAGTGCTGCAGATTACGGCGACGGGCCACGGCAGGCGCCAGATGTGTGGCCCGGACAAATACGGCTTCCCGATCCGCCATCGGAGGCGGCAAAAGCGGCACTTTGGGTTTGCGACGGGCGACATGGTGCAAGCAGTGGTACCGCGCGGCAAGTATCCGGGGACGTATGTGGGGCGAGTAGCAGTACGGGCCACAGGCAGCTTTCGCGTTGGGCGGGTGGACGTATCGCATCGCTATTGCCGGCTCCTCATGCGGGCGGACGGCTACAGCTATGAAATGCGGAAGGAAGGCATCGCGCAGCCACCAGCGGGAAACACCAGGGCACCCACCGCCCCGATAATGGGGCAGAGCTGAAAGGGCGAGATTGATGTGGTCGTGCTGGCCCACCAGCGGCGCGGCGGCCAGGTAGACGGCACCTTCGTGATTGGGGTCCGCCGCGAGGCGGACGGCGCGTGGATCGCGCTCGGTAACGCCAATACCGGGTTGTCCAAAGCGCAGTTTGCCGCCGTTCAGGCGGCGGTGGCCGCCGGGCAGCAGGTGATCTTGCGCGTGGAGTTTCTTAGCGCCCGCACCATCGGCATCGCACCCGTTGAGCCGGTCGTCATGGAGATCCGCACGGATAAGCCTGCCGCCGACTGCGGGGCCGCGCAGTTGGTCGAGGCGCTCGGCGAGGACCGGGCGGCGTTGATTGCGGCGGCCCCGGCCTGGACCCCGAACCGGCTGGCCGCTTGAACACCGGATGCGGGACCCGACCCATCGGGGGTCGGGTCCCGCGCATCCCGTCCGGCGGAGTGGGCCGCTCCTCGTCAAAATTGCTCCAAAACTGGTCGCTAAAATCGGAATTTTGGCCTTCCAGATCTGCCGACGCCTAAAGATAGGTTCTTCGACGCGGCAACGACCGCCGCCGCCGACTGATTTGCCACAGCAGGGCTAGTGAAAAGAGAGGATGCGACCCATGCCAACCCGCACAGTTCCCCCCCCGACGGCCTCGGATGCGGTCCTGACCCCAACCAGCGCGCTGGCCGTGATCCCGGCCACGCCCCGCCTGCCGACCAGTCCCGCCGGCCCGGCCCCGATCCAGGTGGCCATCGGCGCGAACGGGGCGGTGGATCTGACTGCCTACCTGCCGCTCATCACCCGGCTGGGGGCGATTGAGGCCGAAACCAACGGTATTTTCATCGAGCGGGAAGAGCTAACGCACCAGATGCTGGTCACTCTGCTGGCCGGGGCGAATCTGGTCGCCTATGGGCCGCCAGGCACCGCGAAGAGCGCCCTGATCGAGCGTCTGGCCGCCTGTGTCAGCACCCAGGTGAATGGGCCGGGCCTGCAATACTTCTACATGATGCTGATGCGCACCACCCATCCCTCCGAACTCTTCGGCCCGGTGTCGGTCGAGGGCCTCAAGCGCGATGTGTTCCGCTACATCACGGCGGGATCGCTCCTGGAGGCCGAGGTCGCCTTCCTGGACGAAGTGTACAAGGGCGGGTCAGCCATCCTGAACGGCCTCTTGACGGTGATGAATGAGCGGGTCTTCAAGATGGGGGGCATCCTGCTCCAGGTGCCGCTGCTGGCCGTGTTTGCCGCCTCCAATGAGCGCCCGCAGGAAGCGGATTTGGCGGCGTTCGATGACCGCTTCCTTCTGCGCGTGGATGTGGAGTACCTGAGCGAGGCGGGCTTCCAGGAACTCCTGCGCCGCCCTACCCTGGATCAGACGCCGCCGCCGCAGACCACGATCGCCAAGTTCGAGATCCAGCTGTTGCAGGCCGTTGCCCAGTGCATCCCGATCCCCCCGGCGGTGCAGCGGACCATGCTGAAACTGTGGAAGAAGCTGGGCACCGAGGGCATCATCCTCTCCGACCGGCGCTGGCGGCAGAGCCTGCGCCTCTTGCAGGCGGAGGCCCTCCTGGGTGGGCGGGGGATCGTCGCCACCGACGATCTGGTGATCCTGCGGGACGCCCTCTGCCCGGACCCGGCCAAGCGCGGCAAGGTCGGCCAGATCATCGGCCACCTGGCCAACCCGATGGCCGCGAAGGCCAAGGATATTTTTGATCAGGCGCGCAGCATCCGCGACGTGACGCTGGCCGCGAAGGGCACGCCCCAGGCGGTCAACGCCGCGACCGAGGCCGTAGCCAAGCTCCAGGGCAGCCTCGAACCGGACCTGGAGAAGCTCTGGCAGGAGACGGCAGCGAAGGGGGGCGTGCTGGACCAGTTGGATCGCTACATTGACACCGTGGAAGACTGGCGCTGGGAGTGCATTACCCAGGCCATGCCCATGGTCACCCGCCCCGCCGGCCCCGCGCGGTCGCAGGTGCTGCGGCAGACCCGGGCACCGGGCACCAACTAAGAAAGATACGGTGTTAAATGTCAAGTACCTACGGTCTGAGTTTCGCACCAATTTTGGAATCCG
>JBBSAN010000175.1:0-10523 GCA_038252265.1 Chloroflexia bacterium | reverse complement strand
CAGCCCCACCGCCCCCAGCGCCGTGGTGAAGGAGCGGAGGAACTCGGCGCGCACCGGCATCAGGTCGCCCGTCTGCGGCAGTTCGCGCAAGCGGCCCTCGTGGGCCTGCCACCAGGCCGCGAACGCCCCCTGGAGCCGGGCCTCTTGCGCCCGCACGCCGGGGTCGCTCTCCACCCGCGCCTTGATCTGCCCGCGTGCCGTGAGCGCCGGGACGAAATCAAAGGTGGCGGCATCGCGCTCGACAAAGACCGCCTGCGGATCGAGGCCGTGCGCCGCCAGCAGGTCCGCCTTCGCCGCGACTTCGGCCTGCGGCACCCCGCCCAGCAGGTGGGCACGCACATCGTGCGGCTCGGGCGGCGGGGCGTTGTCGGCATAGCGGCGGATGTTGCAGTTCCACTCGTTGTCGGCCAGTTCGGCCAGCGTGACCACCGTCGCATAGCCCGGCACGTCCTGGAAGGCGGCGACGGTCGAGACGATCTTCTCGATGTGCTCCGGGCGGAGGTAGTTCTGGGCGCGGCCCGCGTAATACTCGGCGTCGGCGTTGATGAAGAGCACCTTGCCCCGGCGCTCGGCAGGCTTGGCTCCCTTCGCCCGCATGACCAGGATGCAGGCCGGGATGCCCGTGCCATAGAACAGGTTGGGCGGCAGCCCGATGATCGCCTCCACCAGGTCATCCTGGAGGAAGCTTCGGCGGATCTCCTTCTCCGCCCCACCCCGGAACAGCACGCCGTGGGGCATGACCGTCGCCATCATCCCGCCGGGCCGCAGCATCGCCAGCATATGCTGGGCAAACATCAGGTCGGCCTTCTTGCCCGTCTCCGGTGCCCAACCGTAGCGGAAGCGCTCCGGGAACTTCAGCCCGTCGCGGCTGTAGTTCTGGCTGAACGGCGGGTTGCTGATCACCCGGTCGAAATGGAGCAGTTCCCCACCGGCCATATGGAGCGGGCTGGCGAGCGTGTCATCGTTCTCGATTTCGGCGTCGGTGATGCCGTGCAAGATCATGTTCATCTTGCAGATCGCCCAGACCCCGCCGTTGTTGTCCTGCCCGTACAGGCGCAGGTTGCGAGCATTGCCGCCGTGCTCTTCGACATACTGCTTGGACAGAATCAACATGCCGCCCGAGCCGACACAGGGGTCATAAATCCGCATCCCCTCCTGAGGCCGCAGCACCTGCACCATCAGCCGCACGACATCGCGCGGGGTGTAGAACTCGCCGCCCTTCTTGCCCGCCGAGTCCGCGAACTGGCTGATCAGGTATTCATAGGCCGCGCCGAGCAGGTCGGGGAATTCAAAATCCTCATTCCGCAGCCGGTACTTGCTGAAATGCCGGATCAACTCGCGCAGCTTCTGGTCGGGGATGCGGGTGCGCCCCGCCTGCCGGTTGAAATCAATATGCCCGAGCACGCCCTGGAGCGCGGAATTATCATCCTCCAGCGCGCCGAGGGCCTTGTTCAAGCCCTCGCCCACGTCCCGCTGCACCTCATCCCGAATATACGGCCAGCGCGCGATCTTCGGCACGAAGAAAGTGGAGTCGTCGAAGTAGCGGCTGGGGGACTCGGCGCGCTCTTCCGCTTCCTCCTGAGTGCGTCCCCGATTCACACTGTCCTGAAACACCTGTGCGCGCCGCTCCTCAAAGACATCGGAGCAGCGCTTCAGGAAGAGCATCCCGAAGATGTACTCTTTGAACTCGGAGGCATCCATTTTGCCGCGCAGAATATCCGCCGCCGCAAACAGGTGCCGCTCCAATTGGGGCAGGGTCAGTTTATTCATCGTGGGGAGAAAGGTGGTCTGTGTCGCTTGAACGTGTCGCATCGTTGCATCACTATGCTCTTTCACGGTGGTTAGGGTTCATCCACATGGGCCGCGTGCCCAGTTGCACCAACCTGGATTAGGCTGCACTGACTGGTCAGCACAAGGAACGGGTTTCGGTTACGCCAGCATGTGGGTGGGGAGTACAACATGCATCCACTGCGTTCCTCTGCTACCAGTGGATACTGATGGCTTGCTTACTTTAGCAGAGCTAGTGCTTTTTTGCAACCAAGTGGGGGGCTGTTAGGCAGCGAGGCGTTACTTAGTCACTTGTTTTGACGGCATCAACGACCTGCGGATTCTGCGCTTCTTCAGGTCGTTGGATATTGACGGTCGCCCCTTCCGGCAGTATTAATGGGGTTAGTTCGCCGAGCGCAAGCGTCCGTGCCGCGTTGATTAAGGCGGCACGATAATGCGGTAATAGCCGTGGCTCTAGTCGGGCCATCTCCCGCAAAAAGGCAGACGATTGCGCGTTTATGTCCAAGTCGGTGCGATCCGGGGCCTCCGTACCCTGCCAAGCTGCTTGCGCGAGGAGGGCAATAGGGACGGATAACGCATCGGCTAAACTCTGCACAACTTCGCGACTAGGATTCGTGCGGACACCACGCTCTAACTCACTGACGTACGTCTGGCCGACGCCGGACCGTCGCGCTAGTTCCTGCTGAGTCATGCTTCGCTCACGACGCAACTGCCGCAACAACGGACCAAGCATGGGGGACTCCTACTCCGTAAGTATTTCCTCCTTATTTTAGCACCTATAGCGATAAAATACGTTCTAAATCAGGCTTGAATCGGTTGCATTGCTAACGCTTTTAGTGATATAATAGCGTCACCAGCGTTACCATAACAGCGCGCACGAGTAGCCTTATGCGACCCATTGAAATCATTGGACACAATATCATGCGGTTGCGGAAGGCTCAACGGCTGACACAAGCGGTTGTCGCTACCCGCTCAGCCCTTGCGCAGAATTACATCAGCGAACTAGAGCGGGCTACGGATGTCAATCCGACGTTGGAAGTACTGGAGCGCGTCGCTACGGCCCTCGGCACCGATATTTCTGGTTTACTTCAGGAACCGCCAGACGATGTGCCATCGCCCGCCCATCGCTCGAAAAAGCAAGTGCTCGGAGAGCGAGCGGGTCTTCAATTCCAGACCAAGTCCAGGTAGGAGAGAAGCCTAGCTGGTCACAATCGGATACGGGTCGCGTACACCGAGGCCCCTGGTACTCCCCGCCGGGAGTGCTGGGGGCCTTTTGCCTTGAATCCGTCGGTTAGCTACTTACGTGGCTGCGTGTGCGCCTGCTAGCGCAGCGCGCAGAAAGGGGCGGCAGTGCGGCAGGTGGTCTCGGGCGATCGCCCTTCGACCCATCCGGCACTTTTCTTATTAGAGCAATTACTGGCGCTAGTGGCTGCGCCGCCGGTGGCGCGCGGCCAGATCACCCTACATGTCAACGGTGGGCGCGTCACGAGCATCCATGCGGAGTTCCCCGTGCTCCCGGAGACCTATTTTACGCTCCAGTGGGCACCGCTCACACCCGCTCAGCAGGCCGCCGCGCAGGCGGTTGCCGACCTGCTGCCCAGGCTGGAGCAAGCTCGTACCGATTGCGCGCTGATCCTTTCGATTGAGTAGGGGCAGCCTCTCCTGCCCCTGCTCTTTCAGGGCCGCTATCCCGTGCATTACCCCAATGCGCGGCCGGGGCGGTCCCGCGAGGGCTGAGGAGACATCATGCCGAAGTTAACGCTGCCAACGGCGGCCGGTTCCGGGGACTCCTGGCAGGCCACCCTGCACGCGGTGGAAGCGCTCTTGCCTTTCTGGGACGCCTGGTGCCCCGACGACGGGCGCCCAGCGGCGGCCCTCGCCCTCATCCGGCAGTATCTCCAGGACCCGTCCGCGGTGGCGCTGGCCCGCCTCCAGGCAGCGCGGGCGGCGGTCAACGCCGCCACAGAGATGGCCTGCCAGCAACCGCTGACCGCCGAGAACTGGGTCGCGCCCTCACTGGCCTGGCCCGCCATCCGCCCGGTCGTCTATCTCCTGGATGCCCTCCTCGCCCCCTCACCGCGGGTCGCCCGCTACTGGCGCACCGAGGCCCTCGCCGTGGCCGCGACGCTGTCCGAACAGCGCTGGCGGCTCGCCCTTGCGGCGCGCGGCCCTAGCGGAGTCCCTTCACGCCTAGCAACTCCCGCTGGCCTCGACGACACCGATTGACCGGCCGGCTCGGCGCGGGACTGATCCCGCTGCCGCAGGGCGCGGGTTGAACCGCCCGCGGCCGCTTCCGAGGTGCATGATGATGTGGACCGCGTCCCTCCTTGATCCGGATACTGTGACCAGCGTGACCTTCGCGGCGGATAGCCATCTCGTGCTGGCTGGTACCCATCGCCGGGGGCTGCGCGCCTGGCGGGTCGCGGACGCCTCCGCCCTCCCGCGCCGCCGGAGTGGCTCCGCCATCTGGGGGCTGACCAGCACGCCGTCCGGCGCCTGGCTGGCCGCTAGCCTGGACGCGGGGGTGGTCGCCCTCTGGTCTGCCGCCGAGCGCCCCTTCGGGCGGTCCCTCGCCAGCCCGACGCCCGTGGCCCGCGACCGGCTGGCCTTCAGCGCGGACGGCGCGCTCCTCGCTGCCTGGGGCCGAGCGACCCCGCTGGTGGTCTGGCGTGTGGCCGACGGTGCCGTGCAGGTGCTGACCGACCCGTCTGTCCACTCGGTCAGCACCACTGCCTTTGCCCCCCCGCCGCAGCTCCTGGCGACAGTCAGTCGCTTCGGCGAGGTCCGGTGCTGGTCGCCAGCCACCGGCACCTGGACCTCCCTCGGGAGGTCGCCCACCGTCGAGCCGCCACCGGAGGCGGACCCGCCGGTCCTGACGTGGTCCCCAGACGGCGCCGTCCTGGCGGTGAGCTATTGGGATGGGCAGGTGCGCCTGCACCGGCGTGATGGGCGGGAGCAGGCGCACCTGCTAGGGCACTGGGGGGCCATCACCAGCCTGGCCTTCACCCCCGATAGCGCGACGCTGGTCGTGGGGGATGACGAGGGGCGGGTGGGCTGCTGGCACGCGGCAGACGGGCGCTTCCTGGGGGACCTGCGTGGGCCGCAGTGGGGTGGTGCGATCCTCTCCGGTGGGCTGTGGGTGAGCGCGACGACAATCCAGGCAATCGGGCGCGATGGGCGCTTGTGGTGCTGGCTCTGGCCCGCCGACCCCGCGCAGGCGGCCCCCACGCTGCTCATGGACGGGGCGGCAGAGGTGTCCACCGCCGTGTGGGCTCCAGACGGCCAGGCGCTGGCGCTGCGCGTACCGGATCAGGGGCTCTGGTTGTGGCGGGCCCCAGCCCACCCCCGCGCCGGGTAAGCCGTGCGTCGGACAGCGGATCGCATGCCGGGCCGACGTCGCTCCGGGCCGGCCCGGCGTGGAGGACCGAATGAGGAGCCGCTCATGCGCTGGCAGCTACTGAGTGACCCGGCAGACCACTATACCAACCTGGCCTTTCGCGCCGACGGGGCGATCCTCATCGCCGGGGCGCGGGGCGGCGCGGTCGCGTGGTGGGCCGTGGCCGATGGGCGGGCGCTCTCCCAGAGCGTTGCCCTCAACCGCGCCGGGACCTGGTGGTGCCGGGCGGACGGGGCAGGTGGGGTGTACAAAATAGGTGGGGAGAAGCCTAGCAGCCACTCCTACGCCAGGAAGAGAGTAACATGGAGAAACTCTTACTGCGGGTGCCCGAGGCGGCAGCCCTGGTGTCAATCAGCCGGTCCAAAGGGTACGAATTAGTGGCCAGTGGCGAGTGGCCGGTCGTCCGCATTGGCCGCGCGGTGCGGATTCCCGTGGAGGCGTTGCGTGCCTGGGTCGCCCAGCAACAAGCTGAGCAAGTAGGGTCAACCTACCGCCGATCAGACGAAGCGCCGCAGCGTCGGAGACAGGAGCCGCTGGAGGAACGAAAAAGACGGCAGAAGTAGAAGGCCAGTACGGGCCGCGCTGCTGTCGGTTACTGCGGCGCCCGCGACGGATCGCGTAGAATGACGCGATACCCAGCCATGCGCCTGTCTACACACCAAGGTGAAGCCGTTGACACGGTGCGTCGGCCATGACGGGACGGCAGGAGACGTCTGCACCAACCGTACGATGGGGCGATTTAGAGGAGTACGTGACCACCAACTCGGCGTAGTAGTCGGTGATCTTCAACAATTTTGACAGCCAAACTGTCAACCAGCCAGGGTGGATAATCAGGGTAAACAATGGATAGGGTAGACTAAAGAGGCCTTATTTGAGTACTGTATGGACGTTAGTGAATGAGATGAATAGGCATTAGAGAGTCAGATCGTCTGTACTTTCCGATTAGCTTAGAGGACATATTAGGGCAATTCTCGTAAAGTCAAATCGGGCTGTCAGCCTAACCGACAGCCTGCCCCTCTCGCCTTATGCGGTGCGTTCCCTCGATACGGCGGACGTGCTCAGTTTGGAGTTCCGCTTAAGCCTAAGGACAGGCGGCCAGGCACCAACCGCCCATCGGCAGAACCCTGAGAAGGCATTGATGCGGTGCTGCTTACGCCCCACGTGCCCTCCTGCGCCCATCTGGTCCGCTACCTTATATTTCGCCGCCTCTGACCCAGCTTGTCTGCGGTCCTGTCAGATGACCAGCCCTCCGGCGCGGCCTTGCTGGCGCTATACACCCCGCTGGTGCCGCCCGTCCCAGCCCGCTGCCCCAGACACGCCGCCGTACCCTCCCCGCCCACACTGCCTCACCCCGGTGGCGGGGCGTGCCAGCGCTCCCGCCGGGGCGGGGCGTGCCTTGACGCGGGCTGATCGTCCGTTTGGCTGTGCTCTTGGACCTATCCAGCGCAGCGGGTGCCGTTAGTGCCGGGGCGCGTATGCCGGATGCAGGGGGTCGGAGCGGATCCGCCCTTACCTGACAATCCGCCCCGGCCAGGGATCAGTTGACGCCGGGGCGGGTGACAGCGGAGGGGGAGATTTATAGTGGGGTCGGAGCCTGCAGACTCCGCCGCCCAAACCCGGCAGGACCGCGACAAGGGGTCACAGGACAAATTATGTGACTAGGGAGACCCAGCCGATGGTGAACAAGGCGGGCACTCCGCCGCAAGCAGATCTCGGATGATACTCCGGACAGAGACGCGAGCAAAGGTATGGCCGCAGGTGCCCTGCGACCCTGCGCGTTTCGTCTAACCTACAATCCCTCTGCCGCTCCGCGAATATTGGACGCTCGCTCGATATAGTAACCCGCCGGGCAGGCGCGACCGCCGCCCGATTACACCGCTAGAATGCGCGCGTTGCTTATGCGGTGTGACCGGTCCCCCCTCAGACGGGAGGGCGCCGCCGCGTCTGGTCTGACCAGAACACACCGGCGCGATTTCGGATCACGGCCTGGTTACTCCTCCGCCTGCAATAACCCGTCAATAACCCGGGCCGCGTGTTGGAGATTCGGCCAGTCGGGGTGCGTATAGATCCGCGCAGTAATGCTTTTACCTTCATGTCCCAGAATCGCCCCAACGATGCGGTCATCAATCTGTTTATTCGCGAGTAAGCTCCCATGCGTGTGCCGCAGATCATGCAGGCGCACCTGCCGGATCCCGGCGTCGGTTAAGAACTGGTGAAACTTTCTATTGATCTCACTGCTATGCCAGGGCTGGTCCGTCTCTGTCGTAAACACTAAATCCGGGATGGGAGGATACCAGGCGGCTCCCGCGGCTTCCTGTTCCCGCGGCTGCCGCTGCTGCTGCTTCCGCAGAGCCGCCACCGCCACCGTGCCTAACGCGATCAGTCGCGCGCGCTTATTTTTCAGGGGGCGCAACTCGAACTGTTTCGTCCGTGTGCGCCATTGGAGTTGCTTTTGCACCAGCAGCGAGCCGTTCGCAAAATCGATATCGCCGGTGCGTGTGCCCACTGCTTCGCTGATTCGGACCCCCGAGGTGACCAGAAAGATGAATAAGTTGCCCAGTGGGTGCAGGCCAGCCGCTGCCACCAGCTGGCGGACCTCGGCTGGCGTTAATGCCTGGCCGATGGGTTCAGTCTCCACGGCGGGGAGATCGACCATCCGCGCCACATTTTGCAAAATCAACCCCTTCCGCCGGGCGACGGCCAGCGCAGTCCCCAACACTTGCACACTATAGCGAATTGTTTTAATCGAAACCTCTTCCTCCTGTTGATCGGCCAGATAGTCTTCGACATTCTCCATACTGAGTTTTCCCAACTTGTATCGCCCCAAACTGGGGATCAATCGCTGCCGGACCTCTAGCTCATAGCGCTCATGCGTGTGGGGTGTACGTTTCTTTTCCACCCCGGCCAGCCACTCCGTCAGCCATTCGGCAAGCGGCCGCTGCGCTCGTTGCACATCCATCCCTTGTTCATACTTACGGAGGATCTCGTGTAGCCAGCGGGCGGCGCTGGCCTTTTTCTTATCCGAATGGGTCATCCGTATGCGTTTGCCCCGCCGCCGACCCAGATCGGCGATGGCGAACCAGCGCCCCCGCTTCTCGTGCCAGAAAAGGGACCCTTCGCCCGGGGAGCGGCGCGGCTGTTTCTTAGACCCTGGGTTGCCAGCCGGGATTATCGATGGATCACAGGCCGCAGGCGCGCTCGCCTGCTCTTGGGCTACGTCCATGTGCGCTCCTCCTTCTTTAATGCTTGTCCCCCAGCCTCACTGTGTCGGTGGACGACCGTTTGTGCCGATTTCGCCCCGTTGCACAACCAAGGAGGAGTGGAACGGATTTGTGGAACCGCCAAGTAGTACTGTCCCGACTGGCACTGAGCTTACAATAAACCCCAGGCAGCGCGAAATGAACTATTTATAAGAGAAAGTAATTCTTTCTAACATCTATTTTCAGAGAAAGTAAATAATATGTAAATGGGTGTATATAATTTCTGAATGCGGTCACGATCTGACACGATCAATGCCGACATCAGTTTTTGGCCTGATTATTTATACGCAACTAGCCTCAATGTAGCTATAATTTGTCCAATCGCTGCGATTGTCCTCTACCACCACCTGCCCTGGCACCTGCTTACCGCTCGACGCCGCCCGCCGGCCGCCTGCTTGATCACGGCTGTCGGCGGCTGTTATTGCCCATTACCCGTCAGGAATTGGCACCCGGTCGGGATAAACTCGCCCGTAACACGTCGTAAGGCTAACGGGCAGCGCAGGACTTGCGCGTGGTTGGACGCGCCACTGGACCACTGCCGGAGAAATTTATACACCAGAGAATGGGTGGGTGGCAGCGGCACTCCTCCCGCACGGGAGGTGACGATCTTTCCGCTTGAGCGCTAGCACGCCAATGGGCCGCCAGGCAGTCCGTTTGCGGGCGTGGGTAAACCTATCGGCCAGGACGACGTTGCACCCGGTCAGAATCTGCTGCCCCGCCACCGCGCTTTTAGAGGAGATGGATAACTGGATAGACCAGGCAGCCGCCTGCAATCGCCCCGAGACCCCGGCGGTGCGTGAGGAGTTCCTGGCGCGAAGAGGCCGCGTCGCCTGATCTATTTGGGCCGATCAGGGGTAGTTGGGGAGGATCCTGAACCGTGGCGATGTACGGCGGGGCAGCATCCTTACCTGACTAATCATGGGGCGTTCGGCTGATCGGCGGCGGTCGTACACGCCGCCAAGTTTGGCCCGCGCAAGCTAGCTACCGTGCGGCTGCTGAGGGGATGTAAGACAAAGTGGTCGTCCTCGGCGGCCCATCTTAGTGGAGCCCTGGGGAACTGGGTGCCGTGCGCCAGATTATCAATGGCGTCTGAAGCCACTCGCGGAAGAACAGGGCCGGATCGACAGGCGGCCGATGGTCCTGCGTCTCCAGATAATACCAACTCCCAATGATGTTATCAACCTGGAGTTGGTCGAGGGCCCGATGCAGATATCCGGCGATTCGGGTCACATGTTTCGGGAGATTCCGGCGCAGATATCCAACCGCCATGAGGAGCTGCCCGACGGTATAGAGGTGCCCCGTCATCGCCGGGGCGGCCGCGTCTGTATCCGCGAGGTCTGACCTGTGCTCGACAGGCGCTGCGTGGGCCTCCGACGTCACGAGGTGATAGCCCAGGCGCTTCTCCCAGCGCATCTTCCGCTGGAGGTAAGCCAACAGCGACACCGGGAAATCCAGGAGGGGGCGTCGGTGGGTCTGCAAGAAGAGGTCACCCCAGACGCCAGGCCCCACTTCCCAGGCATACGCGTAGGCCGTGGTCGCCGATGCCCAGGTAGCGTGAAAGTCGCGGATGATGAGCAGCTTACTTTCCTCGGCCACTTGCCAGGTACGATGATTCCGCCCGACCCTATAGCTCCGCCCGGTAATTTCCAGCCAGAAGCGGTCCAGGCGTTTAAAGCTGGCTGCCACCATCTGGCGATCGGCCGTTCGATGGGTCCGTCCGCTCTGGCGCGCGATGCCCAGGTAGTCCAGAATCTGGTCGGCCGTAATCCAGCAGAACGGCGGGGCATTTGGAGCGGGCACCGTTCCCCAAAATGCGAGTATCAGCGTGAAGACCGCGAGATCCAGATCCTGCAGCGGCGCTTTTTGGGTGCGGAGAAAGGACAGATAGCCTGGATACCACTCGTCGGCAAAGCGGGATCCCAGATATAAGTTTAGAGGTAAGTCCAGTTGCTTACCGGGAAAATAAGGAACCATGGCCTCATTGGTACCAGACCAGTGATCCCCAACATTCGTGGCGTACGTCGCTGCGACGAGCAGGCGCAAGACCAAGTCGCCGGGGATCGGCATCCGCGTGTCGT
>JBBSAN010000174.1:0-10618 GCA_038252265.1 Chloroflexia bacterium | reverse complement strand
CCATGATGTTTGCATCCAGAACCTGCCGGTCGTCTTTGCGATGGACCGGGGCGGCATGGTCGGTGACGACGGGCGCACCCACCAGGGCGTGTTCGACATCAGCTACCTGCGGCCCATCCCGAACATGGTGCTGATGGCCCCGAAGGACGAGAACGAGCTCCAGCACATGGTCTTCACCGCCATGCAGCACGAAGGCCCGATCGGCGTGCGCTACCCCCGTGGCAACGGGATGGGCGTGGAGATGGACAAAGAGCTGAAGGCGCTGCCGATCGGCAAGGCCGAGGTGCTGCGCCGGGGCCGCGACGTGGCAATCGTCGCCTATGGCTCCACCGTCTACCCCGCGCTCCAGGCGGCGGAATTGCTCGCCGCCGAGGGCATCGAGGCGGCAGTGATCAACGCCCGCTTCGCCAAGCCGCTGGATGAGGCGCTGCTGGCCGGTCTCGCTACCACCTATGGCCGCATCCTGACGGTGGAAGAGAACGTGGAGGCGGGCGGCTTCGGGGCGGGCGTGCTGGAGTTCTACGCCAACCGCGCCGCCGACGCGCCCAAAGTCAAGGTCGTCGGCCTGCCCGACCACTTCATCGACCACGGGCCGCAGCCCTACTGGCGCGACCAGTTCAATCTGTCCGCCGAGGGCATCGTGCGCGAAGTGAAGGCCGGTTTCCCCGAACTGCACCTCCTGCGCCTGCCGACGGCCCGCGCCGCCTCCGAATAACCACCCGTGTCCATCGTGCCGGGGGTGGCCCAGTGCTGCCCCCGGTTTTGTATTGGGTCTGCTCCATGTATCTTGTTTCGCCGCAGGGGCGTATATAACACCAGGTATGTACCGCTCAATCGCCGCCCAGTGAAGGAGATCCGTATGGACAACCCCACCCGCCGCCTGAATTCTGCTGACGCTCCCGATCCGGATCGGCCTACCCAGCGTCTTGCCGCCGACGAGGACGCCTTGCGCTGCCCGCATTGTCACACCGTCCGGCGGTGGGCGCTGGCGCAGATGCAAGAACACCCGCTGGTGGTGGCGATCCCGGCGCGACAGGCGAACCAGGCTCCGAACCCCGTCACCGCCTGCCATGCCCTGGCCTGCCCCGAGTGTGGCTACACCGAATTCTACCTGGCGCAGCCCCAACGGTTCGCAGCGTTCGCGCCCCAACATGCCCACGCCACTCCGGAGTTACCTCTGCCCTGCCCGCGCTGCCAGGGCGCACGAGTGTGGGCGACAACAGGAGCGGGCGATCGCCCATTGACGGTCAGCCTGCGGCAAGATGTGGGGCAGGTCTATGGCTGGCAGCACACGACATCGAGCAGTTGCCTCGCCCTGGCCTGCCCGGTTTGTGGCTACACCGAATTTTACCTTGAGCAACCCGCGCGTCTGGTCAATCCCTGGGATGTTACAGACACGCTAGATCCTACTGTGTAACGAGAAGGCTTATTATCCATGACTATCGCCAACCGCAAGAACGACCATATCCGGATCTGTTTGGAAGAAGATGTGCAAGGGCAGGGGATTAACTCCGGGTTCTCGGCCTATCGCTTTATCCACCAGGCGCTGCCGGAGATCGACCTGGATCAGGTGGACACCAGCGAAGAAGTGTGGGGGCGCAAGCTGGGTGCCCCGATTCTGATCAGCTCGATGACCGGCGGCACCCCCCGCGCCGGAGAGATCAACCGCAACCTGGCGCGGGCGGCGCAGGAGTTGCGGGTGGGCCTGGGGCTGGGCAGCCAGCGGGCGGGGCTGCTGCACCCCGAACTGGCCGCCACCTATCAGGTCCGTAATCTCGCCCCCGACGTGCTCTTGCTGGCGAACGTGGGGGCGGTGCAGTTCAACTATAGCTGGGGAGTGGAGGAGTGCCGCCGCGCCATCGACATGATCGAGGCCGACGCCCTGATCCTCCACCTCAACCCCTTGCAGGAAGCGGTGCAGCCGGAAGGCGACGTGAAATGGGCGGGGCTGACCGCCAAGATCGCCGAGGTGTGCAGCAAGCTGGCCCTCGACGGCATCCCGGTGATCGCCAAGGAGGTCGGCTGGGGGATTTCGGAGGAGGCGGCGCGCCGCCTGTGGGACGCGGGCGTGTCCGCGATCGACGTGGCCGGGGCGGGCGGCACCTCGTGGAGCCAGGTGGAGGCGCACCGCTCGCTGGACCCGCGCCACCGCGCGGTGGCCGAAGCCTTTGCCGACTGGGGCATCCCCACCGCCGAAAGCCTGCGCATGGTCCTCGAAGGTGAGGTGCCCGACGGGCGCTATGTCTTCGCCAGCGGGGGTATTCGTGGCGGGGTAGAGGCGGCGAAGGCGCTGGCCCTGGGCGCGACCCTGGCCGGGATCGCCCGGCCCTTCCTCCAGGCCGCTGCCCAGTCGCCCGAAGCGACCATCGAGATGGGCGAACAGATCTGCGCCGAATTGCAGATCGCCATGTTCGCCATCGGCGCGGCCAACCTGGACCAGTTGCGCGGCACCCCGCACCTGCGCACGGTGCATTATACGTAGGAGTCATATATTCACCAATTTTTCACCATGACCGGTTGATTTGTGTAGCATTACTTGTTATACTATCCTCCGGGCGGTGATTTTGCCGACCGCCTAACCCTTGCACAGCATCAAGGAGGCAGGTATGCGGCACCCCGTGCTCGGTCTACTGGTGGGTCTGGTGCTGATCTTCGGCACCGCTAGCCTGTTGGCGGCACAGGGTGGGGCCGCGCCGACGGTTGCAGCGGCACCCGCGCAGGGCACCCCCACGCCTACTCCTACGGTCCGTTGCGGGTGGACCCGTTATCCCCTTAGTCAGACGTTTCCACAGGCGCGCGAGTTGTACGACATCGCCGCGCTGTCTGCTAGCGACATCTGGGCTGTGGGCGTTGCCAACAATGTTGGTACCCTGCTTAGTACCGCAACGCTGCACTGGGATGGGCAAACGTGGAACCACGTTCCCAGTCCCGATGTCGGAACGGATCAGAATTACCTGTACGGCGTAGCTGCGCGGGCCTCTAATGATGTCTGGGCGGTAGGGGCCGCTTACAGCAGCGGCATCTATGTACAGATGATGATTCTGCATTGGGATGGAAACCAATGGAGTGTTGTCCCTACGCCAACGGGGATTCTCTGGAGCCGGTTATACAGTGTGGTCGCCCTGGCGGCCAATGATGCCTGGGCGCTGGGCGAATCCCATATCGGAACCCTGCTGCTGCATTGGGATGGCAGCCAATGGAGTGTTAGCCCACTGCCGCCCAATAACAATAGCGTCTCGGCCCTGGCAGCATTGGCCCCCAACGATGTCTGGGCCACCGGCAGCGACATCTTGCACTGGAACGGGGCACAGTGGAATGTCGTGTCGCATCCTAACCCGGCTAATGCGAGCCATCTGGTCAGTGTTGCCGCCCGCACGGCGAGTGACGCATGGGCGGTGGGTAGCTACTACCTGAACGGCACAGGGCAGACCGTCACCGAGCATTGGGATGGCCTGCAATGGTCGCTGATTGCCAGCCCGAACCTACAGTATTCGACGACACTGGAAGGTGTGGCGGTACGCAGCGCAAACGATACCTGGGCGGTGGGGAGTTCCGAACCCTCGGCTTCCCTGGCCGAGCATTGGGACGGGGCATTGTGGCAGATCGTCCCCATCACCGAGAACTTGCCCAACGCCGATGGACTCCATGCGGTCGCAGCAGTGGGAGCGAATGATGTCTGGACAGTTGGCTACTTTAACGGGGGGATCGTCGGTTCGCCCCTCCCGCTGGTGCTGCACTGGACCGGAGCCTGCCCCTTCCTGAGCGCCACCCCTACTGTGACCGGCACCCCGCCCACAGCGACCATGACTGGCACGCCGACGGCGACGGACACCCCGACCGATACTCCCACCTTGACGGCCACGCCGACCATGCATCCCGGCCATTTCGAGGATGTGCCGCCCAACCATACTTTCTACACCTATATCGAGTGTCTAGCCAACCGGAATATTATCAGCGGCTACCCCTGTGGCGGGCCGTTCGAGCCGTGCCGCCCGGAGCAGGTGCCTTATTATCGCCCCGGCAACAATGTCACCCGCAGCCAGGCCAGCAAGATCGTCGCCAGCGCGGCAGGCTTCACCGACCCGGTGCCCAGCACCCAGCAGACGTTCCAGGATGAGACGCCGGGCAGCACCTTCTGGCTGTGGATCGAGCGGCTGGCGAGCCGGGGGATCATCGCCGGGTATCCGTGCGGCGGGCCATTCGAGCCGTGCATCGCGCCGGGCAATCGGCCCTATTTCCGCCCCGGCAACAACCTGACGCGAGGCCAGCTAGCCAAGATCGCCGCCGTGGCCGCCGGGTTCACCGACCCGATCCCCTCGGATCAGCAGACGTTCGAGGACGTACCGGGCGGCAGCACCTTCTGGGTGTGGGTGGAGCAGGCGGCGATCCGCCAGATCATCGGCGGCTATCCCTGCGGTGGGCCGTTCGAGCCGTGCGTGGCTCCCGGCAACCGGCCCTACTACCGCCCCGGCAACAATGTGACGCGGGGGCAAAGCGCCAAGATCCTGGCGAACACCTTCTTCCCCAGTTGTCCGCTTCCGACACCCACGCCGACGGCCACACCGGCCACACCGTCGGCCACCCCGCCCCCCCTGCCGACGCAAACTCCCGGCGGGGCCAGTGCCACCCCGGATCGAACTTTGACCGCGACCGTGACGGTGACCGGCACCCCGCCGACCGCGACGATCACCCCGACGAACACCCTGACCGCAACCCCTTTCCCTACGCCCCCGACCTGCGGGCTGGCCTGGCGCGTGGTGCCCAGCCCCGGCCTGGGCAGCATCACCACCGGACTGAGTGCGGTGACGATGATCACCGCCAGCGACGGGTGGGCGGTCGGCACCTATTACACCAGCAGTGGCCCACGGCGGACGCTAGCTATGCACTGGGACGGCAGCCTGTGGAACATTGTGTCCAGCCCGAATGCCAACAGTGGAGATAATCTCCTCTATAGTGTCGCGGCGGTGAGCACCAACGATGTGTGGGCCGTTGGGGTCGCGGGGACGCAGACTCTGACGCTGCACTGGAATGGCACGAGTTGGACCGTGGTGCCCAGCCCCAGCCCCAGCCAATATCCCAATCACCTCAACAGTGTCGCCGTGGCCGGGACCAATGATGTCTGGGCCGTTGGATCGGCCAACAACGAGCAGAACCTGATCATTCATTGGGACGGCACCAGTTGGTCCGCTGTGCCCAATCCGAATACCGGCACCATTCTGAACACGCTGGAAGGCGTGGCGGTGGTCAGCCCCAGCGATGTTTGGGCCGTTGGTCTGTACTCCTCCCAGCAGTACTACGAGCAGACGCTGGCGCTGCATTGGGACGGCACGGCCTGGACGGTGGTGCCCACCCCCAATCAAGCGGTCATCCGGAACTCGCTGGCGGCAATAACCGTGGTGGGGCCGAGCGATATCTGGGCGGTCGGTTCCTCAGGCTGGACCGAGGACCAGACGTTGATCGAGCACTGGGATGGCACCACCTGGACCATCGTGCCCAGTCCCAGCCCGTATCCGATTCGGAACTATCTCACTGGTGTCGCGGCGACCGGTCCCAACGATGTTTGGGCCGTCGGGTACGTTACCGATTATGCGGCTAACACCTACCAGACGCTCATCGAGCATTGGGACGGGACCAGCTGGACCCTGGCAAGCAGTCCCCGCCCCGGAATACGCAACAGCCTTTCGGGTGTCTGGGCTGTGGGGCCGGGCGATGTCTGGGCCGTCGGTACCTGTCAGACGACCTTCTACCAGACGCTGACCGCGCACTATAGTGATCCCTGTGCGAACGGCACGCCCACGCCCACTCCCACCAGGCCGCCCCGGTCGCCCACGGCGACGCCGACGCCCTGAGCGTATCGCCCCCAAATGTGCTATCATGGGACCACTACCCCACGGGGTGATTTTCCAGGGATGGTGAGTGGGTGGCGATGACGATGATGCCCATATTGGCCGAAGGCGCGGCGGCGCTGGGGCTGCCCCTGAGCGCGGGGCAACTGGCGCAGTTCCAGGCATATTATGAGACGCTGGTCGAGTGGAATGCGCGGATGAACCTGACCGCCATCCTCGCCCCCGACGCGGTGCAGGTGCGGCACTTCCTTGACTCGCTGACCGTGGCCGTGGCCCTGGCGCAGTGGGAGGGGCGGGATGCGACCCCGGTGGCCTATCCCACCGTTTTCACCACAGGCGGGGGCGGACTGGCCGACCTGGGCACGGGCGCGGGCTTTCCCGGTGTGCCGCTCAAGATCCTCTGGCCGCAGATGCCGCTGACCCTGGTCGAATCGGTGGGGAAAAAGGCCACGTTCCTGACCCACCTGATCGGGGTGCTGGGCCTCGACGGGGTGACGGTCATCACCGGGCGGGCCGAGGCGCTGGGGCAGGAGAAGGGCCATCGCGGGCGCTACGACGTGGTGACGGCGCGGGCCGTGGCGGCGCTGCCGGTGCTGGCCGAGTACGGCCTGCCGCTGTGCCGGGTAGGGGGGGCGCTGCTGGCCCCCAAAAAGGGCGACCTGGCCCAGGAGGAAGCAGCAGCCGCCCGCGCCGTGCCGCTGCTGGGTGGGGACGCGCCGCAATCCTTCTCCTTCCGCCTGCCCGGAGAGGACACCGACCGGCAGGTCTATGTGCTGCCGAAGGTGCGCCCGACGCCGCCCGGCTATCCCCGCCGCGTGGGCCTGCCCGACAAGAAGCCGCTGGGGATGTAGGTGGCCCCCGCTCCTGGCGTGGTGGCGATCTTGCTGCTCACCGGACCGGGCACGCGCCCCGACATCCAGGGGTCCACCCCCTGTCATCCGGAGCGCAACGACGGATCTTGTTGGGGCTGCCAGACCGTCAGCGCAGATCGGGATCTTGGTCTCCACCCCCTTGCTCGCTACCAAGATCCATCGCTGCGCTCAGGATGACAGCCTGGAGTTGGCCCACACCGCCCGACTCTGCAACAGCCCCGGCCCTTGCTCATGAGGACGCTTGCAAGTGCCTGCTATTTAGTGTAAGCTAATACTCGTGGGTGCAGGGCTAGGGAGTCTACAGCCCGACCCACCTAATCGTTCCGTATCAGGAGGGGTAGATTTCGAATGGACGGTCTGTTGCCTATTCTTGGGCTGATTTTAGGGATTATAGTCCTGGCCTACGCGGTCCTGGCCTACACCGGTAGCACCATGCTGAACAGTGCGCCGGCGTTCTTGCATGGGCGCAAGGGCGATTTGCTCTGGGTCGGGGGCTGGGTGTTGGTCGGCCTGGCCCTGATCATGGGCATTATCGGCTCGCTGATCAGCGTCAACCTGCTGATCCCCCGCATCATTGTCGGCATCCTGGGTCTGTTGTTACTGGTGCTGGCCTGGCCGCGCAGCAAGACCACGGCCTGATCCGTCGCGGCCCCGCCGGGTCGCCCGCCAGCGCTCCAACCGCCACCATCGCCGGTGGGTTGGGGGTGCGCCTGCTCCTTTGGTGAGAGTCCGGTCTCACCACCGGGTCCGTCTTTCTCTTTTGCCCGCCGCAGGAGGCTCCCCTCTTGCGGCGGCGGGGTTCCCCGCACCTTCTGTCGAGGCCCTGAGGTGCCCATGCCCCGTCCATGCTGGCGCTCTGCGCCTACTCTGATGGTGATTCGTTGTGATGACCGATTATAGCAGCCTCATCGATACCCGGACTCAGGGACCGCGCACGGATGTAACCCCGTTATTCACCGACTATCCCGCCTTTATCGCGCTGCTGGACGATCTCACCGCCCTGTTTCCGGCCAAGTCCTACGATCTGGTGGCGGGGATCGATGCGCTGGGATTCATCCTCGGTACTGCGGTTGCCATGCGCACCCGCAAAGGTTTTCTGCCCCTGCGTAAAGGGGGCAAGCTGCCCGTCAAAACCGACACCGCCTACTTTGTTGATCACAGCGGCCACCCCAAGTCGCTGGACCTCCGCCCCGATGCCATCCCGCCCGGCACGCGCATCCTCGTGGTAGACGATTGGATCCAGACCGGGGCACAGGTCAAGGCCGCCATCGAACTGATCGAGCGGCAGGGGGGCGTGGTGGTCGGTGTCGCCACCATCGGCATGAACGACAACGACGGCACCCGCCTGCTGGTCGAGCAATATAACGCCCACGCTGTGCTGACTGCCGCCCCTGGCTCCGCCACTCCCGCCCGTTCGTGACGTTTAGCCTTCCTTTTCCCTACAACCGGCCCCACTACGAATCGTTGTAGTTTACGTTATACTTATTACAAGTTGCCTGGTCGCCCTCGAATGCCGGTTCTCGGCGTTCCGGGGCTGCCGGGTGGCATTGTGGTGGGTCTATTGGTTATGTTCCTGGCAGACGGGTAGAGCCAGGGCTAGGGAAAGGATCGGATCGTGCGTGATCATGCGCTACGACGGGGCGGCTGGCCCGTTGTCTTGATCTTGTTAGTTCTGGCGGTGAGTGCCGGGATCGTGTGGGGAGGCAGCCGGGCGGCGGCGGCTCCACCCAAGCCGGGGGTGCCCGCGCCGACTTTGCCGCGCAACAACCGCATTCACTGGCAGAGCGGCGACTACTTCCTGACCGGGCTGAACTATCCCTTCTACGGCTCCTACGGGGCCGATATCGCCACCCTCTCGTCCGAAGACAGCGATTGCACCTGGCGGGACTATAACGCCTTCGACTATACCGCCATTGACCACGACTTTGCCGAAATGCAGGCGGGCGGGGTCCATGTGGTGCGCTGGTTCCTGTTCGGGGATGGCCGGGGTGGCAACTTCGACAACCACAACTACATGACGAGCCTGGACGCTACCTTCTATGCCCACATGGATCAGGTGCTGGAGATCGCGGCCCGGCACAATATTTATCTGATCTGGTCGGTCTGGGACTTCTACATGTTTGCCCACGCCAACTGGCTGTGCCCCGGATCGGCGCGGGATGACGCCTTAGCCGCGGCGGCAGCCCTGCCCCCCGGCGTGCGTGAGCAATACGAGGCGCACCTGCGGCAAGTGCTGTACAAGAACCCGTGGGATGCCGAGGGCAACTTGAAGCCGCTGCCAACGCGGGGCGACGCACCGGATAGCGGGCAATTCTGCCCGGTCTACGCCGGGGGGCACCGCAACATCGTCACCGACATCGGGCCGGACGGGGCCCAGGACCGCTTCTTCCGCGACGTGCTCAGCCCTCTGCTGCAACGCTACGCGAACAACCCCTATATCGTCGGCTGGGAAGCGATGAACGAGCCGGAATGGGCCTTGAGCGACGGCACCGGCCAGACCCCGACGCAGGCCGAGCCGGTGACGCTGGCCCAGATGCGGGCCTTCTTCGCCCGCTTCGCCGCGCAGGTCCATACCGATGCGCCGGGCCAGTACGCCACCGTCGGCAGCGCCTCGCTCAAATGGATGGGCGGCGACCCCAACCTGAACAACGTCAACCTGTGGCAGGGGTTGGGCCTCGACTACTATCAGATCCACTACTACGGCTGGATGGAGAGCGCCTACAACCACTTCAGCCCGATGAGCCGTGACTACTTCAGCGATCCCGCACTGGTGGCCCACCTCGACGCGCCCGCGATTGTGGGCGAGTTCCCGGCCAACGGCGGGCAGCCTGCCGTCTATTTGCCGCTGGTGCGGCGGGGCACCGGAGCCGAACAGAGCACCCTGCGCCTGCGCGCCCTGTGCCAGAACCAGCCGCAAAACGGCCCCTGCACCGTGCCGATCACCGCGACGATCAGCTATTACACCCCGGCGGGGGCGATTGCGTCCAGCCAGCAGGTCGTCTTGCCGCCCAACGGTATGTGGCAGGGCGACGCCCCGAACGTCGGCGGCCCCTGGACCGGGTCGGCCCGGATCGAAGCGACCGGCGGCGTGGCGGCGACGATCAGCCAGACTGGGGTGCTCAGCGGCAGCGTGGACTCGCTGGCCTTCTCCGGCCAGGAGAAGGGCGCGACCACGCTGTTCCTCCCCGGTGTGGTCAACCTCGCCAACGGCCATCGCTCGCGGCTGGCCTTGCAGAACACCGACGTGCATACCGCCACCGTCACGCTGAATTACTACGCCGATAATGGCAGCCTCGCCAGCACGAGCCAGATCAGCCTCGCCCCGCGTGGCATGATCCTGATCCCCGACCTCGGTGGGACGCTGCCGCCCGTCGGCTTCACCGGCAGCGCCCTGGTCCAGAGTACCAGCCCGTTGGTCGCCATCGCCCAGGATCTCGACCCGGCGACCGGGGTGGCGGCGGTCATGGCCCGCGCCGACTCCTATGTCAACACCGAGTACCTGCCCAGCCTGCGTAACGATGGCACGGACGCCGCGCAGATCTACGCGCTGAACGGGCGCGATGCTGTGGCTAGCGTGCAGGTGCGCTACTACGATGGCACCGGGGCGCTCCTGCCGGTGACGGCGGGCGATAACTTCACCCTGGCCCCGCACGCCGGGACCGTGCTCAATCTGGTCGCCCGCTTGCCGGTGGGCTGGAACGGCAGCGCGGTCCTGACCAGCGATCAGAAGGTGTTCGCCCAGGTCTGGGTGGGATCGGGATCGGCCCATGTGCTGGGCCTCTACGCCGGGCGCGACAGCGGGGCCGAGTTCTTCCACTATCCCCTCGCCCGCCGGGTGAACGGGGTCTGGAACAGCACGCTCACGGCGATGAATGTCAGCGCCACCCAGCCGGTGACGTT
>JBBSAN010000173.1:0-10639 GCA_038252265.1 Chloroflexia bacterium | reverse complement strand
TGTATGGTAGATCGGTTGGAATTGAACGTGGAAAGTATGGGCGAGGGGCCGCCGTTGCTCCTGCTGCATGGGTTCACCGGGAGCGCGGCGGGGTGGGCGGCCCAGATCGCGGCGTGGGGGCCGTTCTTTACCACGCTGGCGGTGGATTTGCCGGGGCATGGGCGGTCGGCCCGCCCGGCGGATGTGGCGGCCTACACGATGGCGGCGACGGTGGCCGATCTGATCGCCGTGTTGGATCGGGCGGGTGTGGGGCGGGCGCATGTGCTGGGGTATTCGATGGGGGGGCGCGGGGCGCTGGCGCTGGCGCTGGCCCATCCCGAACGGGTGGGCGCGCTGGTGCTGGAAAGCGCGTCGCCAGGGTTGGCCGATGCCGGGGAGATCGCCGCCCGTGTGGCCGCCGATGCCGAGCTGGCCGACCGGATCAGGCGAGAGGGCGTGCCCGCCTTCGTGAACTACTGGGAAGCGCTGCCGCTGTGGGCCAGTCAGGCGCGGTTGTCGCCGGAGGCGCGGGCGGCGCTGCGGGCCGGGCGGCTCCAGAACAACCCGGTCGGGCTGGCGAACAGCCTGCGCGGGTTGGGCACCGGCAGCCAACCGCCGCTATGGGACCGGCTGGGCGATCTGGCGCCTCCCACGCTGCTGGTGGCGGGCTGCGATGATGCCAAATTCAGCGATCTGGCCCGGCAGATGGCCGAGCTGATCCCCAACAACGAACTGCTGCTGGTCCACCATGCGGGCCATGCGGTCCACCTGGAACAGCCCGCCGTATTCGGGCGGCTGGTCCGCGATTTTCTTTTGCAATCCAACACACTTTTCGATACCGAAGAAGGAGTTTAACCATGGCACTGAAATGGGAACCGCTCAAGGAATATGGCGACATTCTCTATGAATATGCCGAGGGCATTGGCAAGATCACGATCAACCGCCCGGAAGTCCGCAATGCCTTCCGCCCGCAGACGCTGTTCGAGCTGGCCGACGCCTTTGAGCGGGCGCGACAGGATGGGCGCATCGGCGTGATCATCCTCACCGGCGCGGGGGGCGAGGCGTTCTGCTCCGGCGGCGACCAACGGGTGCGCGGCCACGGCGGCTATGTCGGCGAGGACGGCGTGCCCCGGCTCAACGTGCTGGAACTGCAACGCCAGATCCGCTACCTGCCCAAGCCGGTGATCGCCATGGTGGCGGGCTACGCCATCGGCGGGGGCCATGTGCTGCATGTGGTCTGCGACCTGACTATCGCCGCCGACAACGCCGTCTTCGGCCAGACCGGGCCGCGCGTGGGCAGCTTCGACGGTGGCTTCGGCTCGGGCTACCTGGCCCGCATCGTCGGCCACAAGAAGGCCCGCGAAATCTGGTTTCTTTGCCGCCAGTACAGCGCCCAGGAGGCGCTGGACATGGGCCTGGTCAACACCGTGGTGCCATTGGCGCAACTGGAAGATGAAACGGTACAGTGGGCAAAGGAGATCCTGGAGAAAAGCCCGCTGGCGCTGCGCTTCCTCAAGGCCGCGTTCAACGCCGATACCGACGGCCTGGCCGGGATTCAGGACCTGGCGGGCGACGCGACCCTGGCCTACTACATGACCGAGGAAGCGCAAGAGGGCCGCAACGCTTACATCGAGAAGCGCAAGCCGGACTATTCCAAGTTCCCCCGGCTGCCGTAAAGGTCACCACGGCGGCACGGAGACCACAGAGATCTCCGTGCTCTCCGTGTCTCCGTGGTGAATCACAAAAGGTGTGAAAGATGGAGATGACTCAACCGGCTCAGCCGAGCAAGGCACGCGCCTGGCTATTAGCCTCACGCCCGGCGACGTTGCCGGCGGCGATTGTGCCGGTGCTGGTCGGCAGCGCGGCGGCGTTCGCGGTGGGCCACTTCCGGCTAGATGTGTTCATCGCCGCACTGCTCGGCTCCCTGTTGATCCAGATCGGGACCAACTTCGCTAACGATCTGTTCGACTTCAAGAAGGGGGCCGACACCGCCGACCGGCTCGGCCCCACCCGCGTCACCCAGAGTGGGCTGATCTCGCAAAACGAAGTGCAGATGGCGATGATCGGCACCTTCGCGGCGGCGGTGGTAGTCGGGGCCTATCTGGTCTTGATCGGGGGGCTGCCCATCGTCGTCATCGGCGTGCTGTCGATCCTGTCGGGCATCGCCTACACCGGCGGGCCGTGGCCGCTGGGCTATCATGGGCTGGGCGATCTGTTCGTCTTCGTCTTCTTCGGTCTGGTAGCAGTGATGGGCACCTATTACCTCCACACCGGCATGGTCACGCCCGTGGCGCTGGCCGCCTCGATCCCGGTCGGGCTGATCTGCACGGCGATCCTGGTGGTCAACAACCTGCGCGACATCGACACCGACCGGATCGCGGGCAAGCATACGCTGGCGACCCGCCTGGGCCGCGCCACCACCCGCGGGGAATATATTGCCATGCTGGTCATCTCCTACGCCGTGCCGCCGCTGCTGTGGTTCACCGGCAACGCCCCGCCGTGGGTGCTGCTGCCCTGGCTGAGTCTGCCGCTGGCCTGGTCGCTAGGGCGCATCGTGCTGGGCGGGGCTGAGGGCCGGGCGCTCAACCCGGTGCTGAAGAACACCGGGCGGCTGGAACTGGTCTTCGGCGTGCTATTCGCGCTGGGGCTGTTGCAATTTTAGCCTATGGACACCCCGGCACGCATTGCACAAGAGTTACCCGACTGGTTGACCGCCCAGGCCTGCCGCCTCGCCCATAACCCCGCCCTGATCACCCCCGACCAGACGTGGTCCTGGCGCGAACTGGATGCACTGGCGACCGAGACGGCCCGGCGGCTGGCGGCGTTGGGTGTGCGGGCAGGTGACCGGGTAGCGCTCTTGCTGCCGAACGGGGCCGACTTCGGGCTGCTGGTTCACGCCGGGATGTGCCTGGGGGCGGTGCTAGTGCCGCTGAATACGCGGCTGACCCCGGCAGAACTGGCCTGGCAACTGGCCGACGCCGCGCCCCGCTTGCTGGTCCACGCCGGGCGCTATGACAGTGCCGCCCGCGCCGCTGCCGCCGATCTCCCCACCGTGCAACGGGTGACGGTCAACCTCCACGGAGCCGACGATACCCCCTGCTTGTGGCTGACTCGCATGGTCCCCGTGCCCCGGCGTGAACGGCTGGACCTGGCCGCGACCCTGGCGATCATCTACACATCGGGCACCACCGGGCGGCCCAAAGGGGCGCAACTGACCGTCGGCAACTTCTGGTGGAGCGCGGTGGGATCGGCGCTGAACCTGGGCACCCGGCCCGATGACCGCTGGCTGGCCGTGCTACCCCTGTTCCATGTCGGCGGCCTCTCTATTCTCCTCCGCAGCGTCATCTATGGCGTTCCGGCGCTGGTCCACGAGCGGTTCGACCCCGATGCCGTCAACGCGGCGATTGACGACGAGGGGGTGACCCATGTCTCGGTGGTGAGCACGATGCTGGGGCGGATGCTCGATGCGCGGGGCGACCGGCCCTACCCACCGACCCTGCGCTGCCTCTTGCTGGGGGGCGGGCCGGTGCCGCTCCCCTTGCTGGAACGCTGCGCGGCCATCGGTGCGCCCGTCGTGCAAACCTATGGCCTGACCGAGACGACCTCGCAGGCCGTGACTCTGGCCCCCGCCGATGCGCTCTCCAGGCTCGGCTCGGCGGGCCAGCCCCTCCTGCCGACGGAGCTACGGATCGAGCAAGATGGTGTGATGGTCGGGGCGGGAGAGGTGGGTGAGATCGTGGTGCGCGGGCCGACGGTGACGCCCGGCTACTGGGGGCGACCCGAAGCGACCGCCGCCGCGATTCGTGACGGCTGGCTCCACACCGGCGACCTGGGCTACCTGGATGAGGTTGGATATCTCTACGTCCTCGACCGCCGCGACGACCTGATCATTTCGGGGGGGGAGAATGTCTACCCGGCAGAGGTGGAGGCCGTCCTGCTGGCCGCTCCCGACGTGGCCGAGGCCGGGGTGATCGGCGCGCCCGACCCGCAGTGGGGGCAGGTCGTCCTTGCCATTGTGGTCCCGCAGCCCGGCGCGGATCTCGACCCCGCCGACCTGATCGCCTTCTGCGCCGCCCGCCTGGCCCGCTACAAAGTCCCGGCGCGGGTGGAGATCACCCCCGACCCACTACCGCGCAACGCCGCAGGGAAGTTGCTGCGGCGGGAGTTACGGCGGCTGAGGGATCAGGGGTCAGGGATCAGGGATCAGTAAATCCACCAGCCCCCAACCCCCAACCCCCAACCCCTCGTTCCTCAGCACTCCGCACTTCGCTAATCTTCGCCGCCAGGATGAAGTCGTTCTCCGATAGCCCTTTGATTGCGTGGGTGGTCAGGTCCAGGCGGACGCGGGTCCAGGAGATGTGAAAGTCGGGGTGGTGGCCTTCGGCCTCGGCCAGGGCGGCCACGCGGTTGACGAAGGCCATCGCCGCCGGGAATGTCTTGAAGCGGAAGGTGCGTGACAGGGTCTGATCGGCCAGGGTCCAGCCCGGCACCTCGGCCAGCAACGCCTGGGCCTGATCGGCGGGCAACGGGGGCGTCCCGCCCGCGCAGGCCACGCAGAATTTCTGGGTCAGCGGGGTCATAACGGCTCCTTGTATAGGGGTCGTACCCCTTCCGCGTGCGGATGAAGGGATCGACTCCCAGTTGGTGTAGGCGTTCAGACCGACGAGGAACGATCCGGGCGGGGTAATCTCGGGCTACCCGCCGTCCGCAAGCCCATCACGCAAGCCCTCGCTCCGCTCTGGATAACTCTGGACGAGCGGTCAGGGCAGCAGGGGGCGCAATAATTGGGCGCAGGTGATCGCCTCTTCGCCGCCGTAGCCGTGGTCCTCGATCGACCACCAGGCCGAGAGCACGGCCTGGGCCACCCCCCAGCCGGCGATCCGCGCCCGGTCGAAGCCCAGCGCGTCGGCCAGCATGTCTACCCGCCGGGCCATGGCGCGGGCCGGATCGGGCAACGCCAGCAACCGGGGAATCTGGTTGCGGAGCAGTGCGCCGACTTCGTAGGCGGGTTCTCCGGCGATCCCTTTTGGGTCGAGCGCCAGCCAGGGTTCGCGCTCGGCGGTCATGATGTTCCAGTGGTGCAGGTCGCCATGCAGCAGGACCGGATCGGCCATCGTCGGGAGGAGGTCCGCGAACAGGCCTTCGGCCCGCTCGACCAGGGAGGCGGGGAGGGGGCCGGTGCCGCCGCCGAAATGGGGCCGTAGCTTCGCCAGCCCCGCCGTCCAGTCGGCCACCGAGCGGAAGCCGTGATCGGGCGGCAAGGGTCGCCACAGTTGGCGCATCACCTCGGCGGCGATACGGGTTGCCTCGGCGTCGTCGGGGACCTCCGAAAGCATCATCCCCGGCACGAGCCGCTCCAGCAGCAGCGCGCCCCACTCCGGGTCGGCGTCGAGCAGTTGCGCGATACCGTGGCCGTCGTAGAAGCGCAAGGCGGCGATCTCGGTCAGCAACTCCCGACCGGGGAACCCGACCTTCAAGACGACCGGGGTGCCGTCGGCGCGGCGGGCCGGGGCGACATAGTTGTACGACAGGGTGAACGGCGGCTCCAGGGTTAACCCCCAACGGTCGGCGCAGCGGGCCAGCAGGGCAGGAAGCGCATCCACCCAGGCGGCTCCCTCGTCACCGTTGAGTTCGATCATTGTGCGAGCAAACGTCTCAGGAATAGTGGTCAACGCGGTCTCCTTCCCGGCAGCGTACTAACCCTAGTTTACCACAGAGAACACAGAGGACACAGAGATCAAGCCTCTGTGTCCTCTGTGTCCTCTGTGTTCTCTGTGGTGCAATCGTTCAGGAGCAGCCGCGCGTCGCCAGCATTTCGGTGCCCAACTGGCCCAGCAACACCTCGTAAGGGCTGCCTGCGTTCTCCGGGTGGTATTCCAGGCGGCCCCGCTCGAAGTATTGCACGGTGTAGGTTTTGCCGTCCAGCGGCGACACTTCCTGCACCTCCTCGCTGAGTGGGTAGCCGAAGTTAGTCAGGCCGGAATTGGCCTCCCAGAACAGGCGGAAGGCCCCGCCCAGCCGGTGGCGCGTTTCGGGGAAGAAGCGCACCCCGGCCAGTTCGGACGGCGGCGGTTCAGCGGGCGAGAAGTTGAGCGCCTCGGCCAGCGGCGCGCCCAGCCGGGTCAACTGCACCAGCAGCCGCAACTGGTCGGCCTTCGGCAGATCCAGAAAGCCGGGCAGTTTGCTGTTTTCCGGGTGATACTCGAACCGCGCCCGCTCGAAATACTGCACCTTGCGGTCCCCTTCAACCCGCGCCTCGCTGATCGGGTAGCCGAAGAGGGTCAACCCGCCGAAGCGCCGCCAGTAGTTGCGGAATTCGTCCCAGATCGAGTGGCCGGTTTCGGGGAAATAGAGCGGCGGCTGCCACTCCGGCGGATGTTCCGGCGGCGGAAGTGGCGGGGCAATCGTCAGGGTCAGCGCGCTGGTGGTCTGGCTGGGCAGCGGCGGCACCCCCATGCGGAAGCCATCGCGGAACAACATCGCCCCCGGCTTGATGCTGCCGTCCACCCGCAAGAGGCCAAAGTGATCGTCCTGGCTCTCCACCCCTTGCCCGGAGGAGGTCGTCGGGGGGAAGTCCCACAGGGTCCAGGCCAGCATCCCGTCCAACCCGCCCGCCTCTGCCGCCCCGATCATCTCGCGGTAGAGCACCGTCTGGCGCGTTTCGTTGATCATCGGGTCGGCCCCGCAGGGTCCCGTCGGCCAGCCGGTTTCTTCCAGCACCACCGGCTTGCTCGTGTGCACCCGTACCGCCGTGATCTCGTCCCGAATGGCCCCCGCATCGTAGCTGTGGAAGCTGACAAAGTCCGACACGTCGATCAAGGTGCGGCCCTGTGTGCTGGGCTGCCAGAGCGACGCGACATGGGCCACCCCGACCGTCACCAGTTGGCGCGGGGCCAGGCGATGAACCTCGTCGCCCACGCGCAAGAGCCAGTCAATCGCTGCGTCGGGCCGGTCGGTCCAGCTACCATAGACATCCGGCTCGTTATGCAGGTCCCAGCCCAATACGCGGTCGTCGTTGGCGAAAGCCCCGACAAAGGTTTTGAGAAAGGTCAGGTTGGTTTGCCAGCGCGGGTCGTCCGCCGCCGGGGTGTCGTCGTACCAATCAAACAGGGTGAACAACACCTTGAGGTGTAGCTCCCCGGCGATCTGCACGGTTTCGCGGGTCCGTTCCAGGAGGCGGGGGTGCGCCGCCCCCGTCGCGTCGATCACGCCCTGGTCGAGGCGGAACGGCACCAGGATGCGCACGGTGTTGGCCCCGAAGTCGGCCAGGCGGCTCATATCGTCGCGGGTCGAGGGGCCGTTCCATTCGGTCCACATGTGCGCCCAGGCCCGGTCGCGGGGATAGAACGACGCCCCCTTCAGGCGCACGGGCTGACCATTATAGACGAGGTGACTCCCCTGCACGCCGACGAACAGGCCATCTTCAGCGCGGGCGGGGGCGAAGGGAAAGCTCACCGCCAGGAGCGGCAGCAGCAGGAGCAGCCGCAACGTGGCAGGGCGCAGGAGCCGGGGAACGCGAAAAGAAGGCACAGGGCAACGCTCGTTCTAGCCGACAGCTTGGGGGTCGGGGCCAGGAAGGATCGGTCGGGACAGCCCAGAAGGGCGAGAACTGCTCCGCTCCGAGGCACAGTGAGTATACACAACACCGGTGAGGCCGGATGTTCTGCCCTAATCATAGCAAAACGCAGGGGGAATTACAAACCGGGGTAGGGCGGGGGCGAGATTGCGGCAACCTCCCCAGGCTGTCATCCTGAGCGCAGCGAAGGATCTTGCTGGGGCTACCAGATCGCTGCCGAGGCGTCTGGCGCTCCCCTCAGCACCTTTGACCGCCAAGAAGATCCTTCGCTGCGCTCAGGATGACAGCGTCGGGAGTGGCGGACACCGTCCGATTTTGCCGTAACTATGCAGGGAAGATGCTAAGGTCGCCCGCAATCCCTACAGGGTGATCAGGCCGCGCCGAGCACCCCGGCTGATCGCGTCGGTGCGGCCTGATGCGCCCAGATTGGCGTAGAGCGCGGAGACGTGGAATTTCACCGTATGTTCGCTGATCGCCAGGCGGCGGGCGATCTGCTTGTTCGCCAGGCCCTGGCCCAGCAGGTCCAGCACCTCGCGTTCGCGGGCGGTCAGCGGCTCCACCTCGGCGTCCGCCGCGAGGGCGGCCCCGACCGGGCGTCCGCCCAGCACCTGCGCGCCCAACGGCCCCGCCAGCACGATCAGCCCCTGGGCCACGGCCAGCACCGCCGCCTGGAGGGTCGCCTGGGTGGCGTCGGGCGGCACCAACCCCAGCTTCGCAACGCCAGGCCGCGCAGGGTGGCGACCAGCCGCGCATCCTCGGACAGCACGATCAAGGCCGGAAGGGGTCCCGTTCCCGCCCCCAGCACGCGGGCCGCGTCCTCCCCCAGCGACTCATGCACCACAACGACATCCACGCCGGATAGCTCCTGGGCGAGCCAGTCCGGCGTGGAAGCTTCCCCAACCACTTGAATATCGGGGGTGGCGAGCAGCGTGTGCAGCCCCGCACGCATCAGCGGCGTGGGGGCGGCCACCAGCACGCGGGTCATCCCGTCTGCTCCCGTGCGTCCACCGGCAACTCGATCTCCTGCACCGCGTCGCCGCGCAGCACATGGAGCGGCACCGTCTCCTGGGTGTGGATGCCGTTGAGGGTGGCGCGCAGCACGTCGGCGTTGACCACCGGCACCCCGGCGATTTGCAACAGCACATCGCCCACGCGCAGCCCGGCGCGGTCTGCCGCTTCACCGGGGTTGATCGTCAGCACCTTCATCCCGGCAGCACGCCACTGTGGGGCGCGGCGGTGCGAACGCCGTCCTTGCAATTCCACTGGCTGCAAGCCGACGCCGAGATGAACACGCAGGCTGGGTAGCCCGGCCACCCACCCGCTGGCGACGTGACTGGGGATGGCGACCGATAGATCGCCACCAAAGATCATGGCGTTGATGCCGACCACCGCGCCCTCGGCGTTGAGCAGTGGGCCGCCCGAATTGCCGGGGGCCAGCCGTACATCGGAATGGAGATAGGTCGCCTTGCCGCCGCCGTTCCCCGGCACGTCCACCGTGCCAAAACCGCTGATGATGCCCGCCGTGACGACGTTGCGCTGCCCCCACGGGTGGCCGACGGCAAAGACCAGCTCGCCCACGCGCAGCCGGGTCGAATCGGCCACCGGCGCGGCGGGCAGATCATCGGCTTCCACCTGGAGCAGGGCGAGGTCGAGCGCGGGGTTGCGGGCACGTACCTGGGCGTCCAGGGTGCGGCCATCGCGCAATTCCACCTGCACTTCGCCGTGCCCGGCCACCACATGATGGTTGGTCAGCACGCGCCCATCGCGGCCCCAGATGATGCCCGCCCCGGCCCCGCGCCGCCCATCGCGCACCTGGACCACGCTCGGCCCCACGCGGTCCAGCATCTGCAAGATCGCCGCCGACGCCGCATCGGGCAAGCCCGCCGCCGCTGCCTGGGCCAGAAGAGTGTCTGCAAACATGGTTGTTGTTCCTGTTCTTTTTACTGAAGCGTGATGCGTGATGCGTGATGCGTGATGCGTGATTCGTGATGCGTGATACGAGGGATCAGGGATCAGGGATCAGGGATCAGACCTACGCAATACGCAATACGCAGTACCATCCCCGCATCACGCATCACGCATCACGCTCGCGTGCCGACGGTCACCTGCAATAGCTGCACTGCCCCGCCGCGCAGGACCGTAACCGGGATCGCCTTGCCGACGCGGTCGCCGGAGAGGAGTTCCTGGAGGTCGTCGGTGTCGGTGAGCGCCACGCCATCGAGGCCGACCAGCACGTCACCGAGCAAGAGGCCGCCCTGATGCGCCGGGCTGCCCGGTTCGACGCGGACGATTAACAGGCCGAATTCCTGCGCCTGCCCGCCCTGCTGGGCCTCCGGGATCTGCACCGGCTGGCTGCTGATGCCCAGGAACCCGCGCCGGATCGAGCCGTGCTGGGCCAGGGTATCGGCCACGCGCCAGGCCAGTTCCGCCGGGATCGCCAGGGCCAGGCCGCTGACCAGCCCGGTGGTGAGGATGCCCGTCACCCCGCCCTGCGTATCGATCAGCGGCCCGCCCGAAAAGCCGGGGTACGGGGTCGCATCGGTCTGGATAAACCGCTCCAGGGTGCGGCCCTGGCCCAGCCGCAGTGGCCCGCCCAGGGCACTGACAATGCCGATGCTCGCCAGCGGGCCTTCGCCGGTGGGCCGCCCCACCGCCAGCACAAATTGCCCCACCCGCGCCGGGTGCGGGGCCTGGTGGGCTTCGGTCAGCCCACCCTCGGCCACGCGCAAGACGGCCAGGTCGGTCGCCGAGTCGCGCCCGGCAAAGGTGGCGGCCAGGGTACGCCCGTCGCCGGTCTTAATCGTCAAATCGTCTTCGCGGTCCAGCACATGATCGGCGGTCAGCACCAGATTAGGGGCGAACGCGATGCCGCTGGCCGGGCGATTCTCCCGCCCGTTCACCTGCACCAGCGCCGGGCTGATCCGCTCCACCGCGTCTGCCATCTGGTTCGAAAGAGCACTGAGGAGATCAGTGCCCAGGGTTGCCTGTTCCATTACGGTCCTCCTGCAAAAAGAGCTACGAGATCGGTCTCCACATCTCCCTTTAACTATACCGCCATCGCCTGCCCTCCGCATCACCCGTTCG
>JBBSAN010000172.1:0-10694 GCA_038252265.1 Chloroflexia bacterium | reverse complement strand
GCAATCCGCCCCATTCGGCGATGCCAGACCAGCCTTGAATGCAATGGTGCAGCGTGATCTGCGTCTGCTTACCCAGCGCCCGCAAATCGTCCAGCGTCGGCCCCGGCGGGGGCGGCGGCGCGAGCAACGCCGGGTCGTCCAGCAACTCCGGCACCGCAGCGATCTCTGCCACTTCCAGGGTCGGGGGGGTTCCCGTGTTCAGCCGGATCAGGAAATCGGCGAACGTCGGATTGTGCAACTCGAACCCGATCGGGAAGGCCGGGCTGTTCGACTTGATCACCCGGAACACCCGCTGCGTCTTGAAGTCCACCACGCGCACACTGGCTTCCACCATCACGTCCACGAAGTACTCCAGGCCCCCGCTGGTCATCGGCAGCACCCGGCCCATCTCGTTCTCTTCGCGCTCTTCCAGCCCTTTGGCCCCGATCTGGTCGGTCACCACCACGCAGGCCCCGCTATCAATACACAGGCGGCGCAGCACTTCCTGGAAGATCATCTGGTCCGACGACAGTTCATCGGCGGTGGGCTGCACCGTCGGGTCGCCCGTGCGCTCACGCACCGCCGTCAACGTCTCGGCGTGCTTGCGCCCAAAATACATCGCCCACGAGTCGAGCACATAGCAGCCATAGTTTTGCTCCCGCCCCTCGCCCGCCAGCGCCCACTCGATGAACTCCGGCAACTCGTCGGGATGCTCAATCTCGATGGCGTCAAACTTGGTGCCGTCGCTGCCGGGCAGCAACCGCCCTTTGCGCTCCACGTCAAAGTAGCACAGCCGCCCCAACCCGGCATCCGCCAGGCTGGCCGCGAACACGCTCTTGCCGCTGCCCGCCGCCCCACGCACCGCCACCACCAGCCGCTGCCGTCGGGGTCGCCGGCTCAAAGGATTGATTCGTTTTCCTGTCATATCTCTCACCTTCTCATTCTGTCTGATCAGCTAATACCGTGTCATTATGCATACTCACATGGTGCCGACGGACGGCAGGAGATCCGCAAACCTCCGTCTACCCGGCTATTATATCACATTCCGTACATTTGTTCTAGTATTCAGGGCAGCCAATTTACCGGCAAAATTCGACCGGTCCGCCCCCGTCCATGTGAGCGTCTACAGGGCACTATACATTTCACCCAGGAAAAAGCGGAAACGATAAACAAAAACGGAACCCCCAGCAATTCCTCGCTGCGCCGGTAATCCGCCGTATCAAAAAAATTTATCCCGCGATCCACTGCCCCCTGCACTAGCGGAACGAACGCCGCCTCCCGCTCCGCCGCCGAAAACCCGATCGGTGCTCCCCCATACCCCAGCACCGACATCTCTAACCCCGTTTTGCCCAGCATCCGCCGTGGAATCATCCCCATTCCGCCTTCTCTAAACACAAAGGCCGCGACCTTTTACAGACCGCGCCCTCCCTCTTTGTCGCCTTTTTATTTACATAACACGACGACTTATGTCGAACTAAAAAACTTGCATGAGCAACAAACCTTGATTCCCGCACGAATCCCCCTCCCTACCCAAAACACAGCCCTACTCCCCCACCCACCATCTGACCCCAGCTCCCTACCCACACAACCCTGACCCCTGACCCCTGATCCCTGACCCCTGATCCCTTCCTCATCGCTCATCGCTCGGCACTCAGCACTCAGCACTCAGCACTTCGTCCTCGCTCACGGAAACCGTCGGTCCAACCACTCCTGCGGCTCTACCGCCGGACCCGCCACATGGACCTCCCAGTGCAAATGCGGCCCCAGTGCATTCCCCGTACTCCCCACCAGCGCCACCAGATCCCCCTGCTTCACCACCTGCCCCACCGCCACCTTGAACGCCGACAGGTGGGCAAAGAGCGTGAACACCCCGCCCCCATGATCGATGATCAGCGTATTCCCCCGCAGCTCCAGGGGCCGGGCCATCACCACCGTACCCGCTGCCGGGGCATACGCCGGGGTGCCCCGCGCCGCGTCATAATCCACCCCCTCGTGCGTCTCATAGGGCGGCTCATCATTATACGCGCGCCGCTGCCCAAAGGGCGCATTGATCACAATCGAACGATGCAACGGCAAGGTAAACAGCCCGCTCCATTGCGGCGGCCCACTGCGCCCGGCAAACACCGCATTAATGATCGCGTGCTCAGCCGTCCGCGTGGCCGGAGGAATCCGTTCGCCATGATAAACCGACCGCAACTCATCAAAGGGATAGCGCTGCACCGTGATCGTCCGCGCTACCGTCTGCTTGCTCCCATCGGCCCCTTGCACCGTCACCCGCAGTTCCAGTGGCCCCACCGCTCCATAGGGTTCCGTACCCGCTACCGTCCACGGCTGGTCCACCGCCGTTGTCCCCTGGGTCAACGACAAACAACAGTTAAAAGCCAGCACCTGGGTGCCCAGCGTCCCGCTCACCACCGTCGCACCTGCGGGCGGCACCACTTTGATCACCGCCGTGTGCCCCTCGGCCACCACCGGCGGCTCAACCACCACCGCAACCCCCGCCACCTGTCCCTGCGCCCGCAACACCAGTGCCCCCAGTGGCGACGGCAACACCCGGTAGCCCACCAGTTCGGGGTGATGCTCCAGCCGTGCCCGCTCGAAATATTGCACCGTGTGCCCATCCTCGGTCAGCTCCTCCGACAACGGATACCCGAAGATCGCCACCCCCCCTTGCGCCTGCCAGAACCGCAGGATGTCGCCCTGAATGCTATGCCCGGTCGCCGCGAAATAAAGGTGGCCCGCATTCGAGGCGAACGCCGCTACCGGCGGTTCTCGCCGCGCCCCCAGTACCTCGGCCCCCACCCGCCCCAGCACGATCTGCTGCCCTGCCGGGTAGTCCGGATGCCACTCCAGCCGCGCCCGCTCCAGGTACTGCACCACCACCCCGCCTACCCGGCTCTCATTGGTCAACGGCGGCCCGAACAGCACCGCCCCGTTGTGCGCCCGCCAGAAGTCCGCGAACCCCCCCTGCAAGTGCGGAGTGTCAGCGCTTGCGGGCTGGCGAGCAAAAGAAGCCGTAGCCAGCGAGGAAGCGGTCAACAACCCCACCAACACTCCCATCAAAACCAATCTATACCAGATGTGACGCATAGCAAGTACTCCTTTAATGATCCTAACCGCACAAGCAATCTACAGCACACCCGGTGCCACCAACCAGTCTACCGCTGCCGCACGCCCACCCACCTATCCCGGCCCCACCCGGCCCAACTGCATGATCCCCGTATCATCCTGTAAGATAGATTAGCCGCCCCAACTCTTCCTGTTCCTCTTTCCCCTTCCCCTTTATAGGGAATTCGAACGGTGAACCTCCTTGTAGATCCGCGTTCCTCTTTAGCCAACCTTATCATAGTTTTCTACTATCTAATAGTAATATATGCGAACAATTGTGCCCAATAAGTAGCAGGACAGCTCGAGGCATCCTTGCGCAATTCACCGTAATGCTGTCCACCCAACATGCACTGCACCCCACCTTCGGCTACCGCCTTCGACGATACCAGAACCATACGACAATCATGGGCGGTGCCGTGTCCCATAAGCGCAAATTTAAACGGGCGCGACCCCAAACCCTTTACCAATATACTTCTGCAAGGATCATGTTCAGGGCCTGAACAACATATCAGTGTTCAGGCCCTGAACATGATCCTTATTGAGAAAAGCATAATGCTGTTCTATGTTCAGGCCCTGAATATTTAAAGTGTCACGGAGGCCCTTCCTTCCTTTGACCATTCGCCCTATAACGAGCAGTGCTGGTACAAAGCTCTGCATCTCTCCTTTCCTATATGCACGATTGGTGCAACGTTCGATATCCTGGCGCAGCGGCGGCTGGTTAGTCGCCCGATTGGACGTATGCTGTTCTCGGTACCATCTCACCAGGCGGCCAGACGGTCACTGCTACGCCTACATGGCGGCCCATTCCCAGAGGTTCGATGGACAGGTCAATAAGCGCGGCTGGTGACGCACGCTGCCGGCAGTGGGCTGCTGCCAGCGAGTAGCAGCATGAGGCTGGAGATTATGCGCATCCCAATAAATTAGCTCCTGTCTGGTCTTGCTGCGGAGCTGGAAGACCATGCGACCGCTATGTACATTGAGTGACAGAGAAGAGGGGATCAAAGGACGCTGTGTTCAGGGCCTGAACATCTTCACTGCTTCTTGCCGGTGAAACAAAGACACCCGTAGCTGACATCTTCAGGGCCTGAAGATGCACGGGGCAGCAGTGTTTCCGATATCAAGAACATCTTGAATGGATGGTGCATGTTCAGGACCTGAAAGCGTAGAGATGATCCTATAAAAGCCACGGGGAGTGGAGATTCCTTATAGAACATATGTTCTTTTTGAGGTATACGTGGCTCATTATGTAAACTCTATAGGAAAGCACGGATAGGGAACCGGGTGTAGTGGTATACTATGAAGTGTTCCATCGGCCCACTATGGAGTGGGGTCGAACTATCCTGAATGTTCCATAACCGAACATAACACACCAGGCGAGAGGGCAAGTCTGGTATTTTGGGGAACAAAGTGGGGGCAAAAGATATTGACAAAACGGACACAGTGGTGCTATGATAAGGACAACTTCTACCCCAGGCACCCTGGCAGAGGTGTGCCTGTTCCACCCCCAGGCCTCGGTGGGGTGTAGCATACAAGGAGCAATGGATGGCTGTCGAATATCTGTCGGTTGAAGACGTTGCCACGGCGCTCGGCTTCCATCGCAAAACGGTTGAGCGCTACATCCGCAACGGCACGTTAAAGGCCGTCAAGATCGGGCAGATGTACCGGATCAAGCGCACCGACCTGGATGCGTGGTTGGGCGAGAGCGAAGAGGAACCGAAGCAGGGCTGTCAGGTGATCGCCGTGACCAACCACAAAGGTGGCGTGGGCAAGACGACGACCTGCATCAACCTGGGGGCCTCGCTGGCGCAGTTGCGCTATCGGGTGCTGCTGGTGGACCTCGATCCGCAAGCCTCGCTGACCCTGCACATGGGCTTCATCCCCGACAAGCTGGAGCGCACGGTCTATACCGCGCTCCAGGCCGCCGCCAAACGCGCCCCTTATGATTACCGGCGGCTGCTCCTCGACGCGGGGGGCGGCATCTCCTTGCTCCCGGCTAACCTCGAACTGAGTGGGTTCGATATCACTATGAACCATGTGCTCAACCGCGAGCATCTGGTGAAATCGGTGATCGAATCGTTGAAGCCTGATTACGATTTTGTGATTTTTGATTGCGGACCGAGCATATCTCTACTGACAATCAACGCGTTGACGGCAGCAGAATGGGTGCTGGTACCGGTGGAGGCCGAGTTCCTGGCCGTGCGCGGGATCAGCCTGCTGATGGAGACGATTGAAGAGGTCCAGAGCACAACCAACCGGAGCCTGAAGATCGTCGGTATCCTGATCACCAAGTTCGATGCGCGGGGGAATGTGACGCGGGACCTGGTCGCCAACGTGCGCGAGGCATATGGGCGGCATATTCATGTGTTCAAGACGGTGATTCCGCGTGCCTTGCGGGTGGTGGAAAGCTCGGTGGAGGGCAAGAGTGTCGTTAGTTTCGACCCGGAGAGCTTGCCCGCGCAGGCGTATTTGCAATTTGCTCAGCAACTGCTGGCGCAAGTGGGCATTCAGGACGAAGAGAGCAGCGCGTTGGGCGAGGGTGAGCCGCTACCATTGCGCCTGCCGGAGCGGGTGGAACCGGTGGGGGCCGGGACGGTGAACGGGCGGGCCAGGCGTGTGGTGCGGAGCGAGGGCAGCAGCCATGCCTAAGCCGCGCCGGGTGCAGGTCACGCATGAACTGGTCATGCCGGATCGGAGCGACCCTGACCGCCATGTGGACCTGTCGAGCCTGTTCGGGATACCCGAAGTTCAGGCCCTGAACATTCCGCTGGCGGCCTTGCAGCCGAACCCCTACCAGCCGCGCCAGGAATTTGCCCCGCAGCAGCTAGAAGAGCTGGCGGCGGGCATCCGGACGCATGGATTCCTGGGCACGCTGCTGGTGCGTCCGGTGGCCGGACAGGACGACATATATCAGCTTGCGTATGGGGAGCGGCGCTGGCGGGCGAGCAAGTTGGCCGGGCTGGAGACGATCCCGGCGATTGTGCGTGACCTCTCGGACGAGGAAATGCTCGAAATCGCCATCACCGAGAACGTGCTGCGGGCCGACCTCAACCCGTTGGAGGAGGCGGAAGGCTACCGGCAAATGATGGAGCTGTTCAACTACTCGACCCGTAAGCTGGCGGAGCGGGTCGGGAAGACGCGCAGCTATATCCAGCACCGGATGCGTATCCTGCGGGCACCTGCTGAGATCCAGCAACTGGTGCGAGAGCGGCCTGATACGCTGCGCTACGTGGCCCCGTTGATGGCTGTGCAAGGGGCGAAGGTCCGCGCTCGACTGGTGGTGGAGATCCGCGAAGGGCGGCTGATCAGCGACGATATTGAGGCGCGGGCCGCAGACATCGCGGCAGACCTGGGCGATACAGAGACTGCGGAGCCGGAAGCACCCACGCCTCCTGCCCAGCTTTCGAACTCGAAGAGGACCATGCGCCGGGATCGGCTGAGCATTGCCACGCGGGCGTTGAGCGGGTTCCTGGGGAGCAAGCGGCTGCCGATGGATGGTGATACAGCGAGCCGGATGCAGCATCTGCATGAGCTTACCGAACGGTATTTGAGCCTGTGGGAGACGCAGAATCCCATCGAACATGGCGAGGGTGGCTCACGCGTGAGCCACCCTTAACATGCCTCGGTAGGCGAGGTATGTAGGATTACTGAGTGGTTCACGCGTGAGCCATAGACAACATCTGGCAATGATGCTGTATGCACAACAAAGAGGAACGGTCTATGGGGCAGACACGGATCATCGCACTGGCTTCGCAGAAGGGCGGGGTGGGGAAGACGACCACGACCGTCAACCTGGGCGTGCAATTAGCGCGCATGGGGCGGCGCACCCTGGTCGTGGATTTCGACCCGCAGGCGTCAGCCTCCCAGGTGCTGGGGATGACTGCCGAGCAGCTAAACGAGCTGGGGCAGCAGGGCATTTCGATCTACGAATCGATCTGTAATGTTCGACGTGAAACGCCCTTGCCGGTGTGGCAGGTCAGCGAATACCTGGATCTGGTGCCCAGCCATATCGACCTGGCGGCGGCGGAACAGGAACTAAACGGGCGGCTGGGGCACGAAAAGGTGCTGGCCGAGCGGCTTGCACCCCTGGTGAGCAGCTATGATTACATCCTGATCGATTGCCCGCCCTCGCTGGGCAACCTGACGATTGCGGCGCTGACAGCAGCCAGCGAAGTGTTGATCCCGATCCCGCCGGAGGCAATGGCGGTACAGGCAGTGGCCCGGCTGCGCGACACGATAGCCCTGGTGCAACGCCACACCAACGAGCGGCTGACCATCGCCGGGATGGTGATCACGATTTCGGACAAGCGGCGCAGCATGGCGAAGCAACTGGAACAGGCGTTGCGCGAGACGCATGGGGCGCTGGTGTTTGACACCGTGATCCGCGACCGGGCCAATTACACCGAAGATGCCTTGCTGGGTGCGCCGACCTCGGTGTATGCGCCGGGCAGCCCGGCAGACCAGGATTATGCCGCATTGGCCGCCGAATTGATCGCGCGGGGCGAACAGCGGACTTCGACACGCAGCCGTAGCCCCCGCCGGGCCACCACGGCCCCACAACCTCTGTTGGAGGAGCGATAGCGTTATGCCGACGAACAAGAAGGGGCGCGACCTGAGCCGGCTGGGGCTGGTGGGGAACGCGCAGGCCGGGGCAGCATGGCAGAGCCTGGTCCAGGCCGCCGACTTGCCCGGCGAGCGGCTGGAAGGGGCACGCGAACTGCCGATTGACCTGATCGAGGCCAACAGCGAACAGCCGCGCAAACGCTTTAACGACGCGCGACTGAAAGACCTGGCGGACAGCATCCGCGAGGACGGAGTGATCCAGCCGATTGTGGTGCGGCCTGATGCGGATCAACCGGGGCGCTTCGTGATCGTGGCGGGGGAGCGGCGCTGGCGGGCGAGCAAGTTGGCCGGGCTGGCGACCATCCCGGCGGTGATCACCGACGATGAGGACGACGCGGCGGTTGCCCGTAAGATGCTGCGCGAAAACATCGAACGCGAAGACCTGGATGTGGAAGACCTGGGGCTGTATTTGCAGACGCTCAACGATGCCGGGGTCAGCCAGCGCGAATTAGGCGAGTTGACGCACTTCAGCATCGGGAAGGTCAACGGGCTGTTGCAGTTGGTCAAGCATCCGGAGCTGGTGGAGCAAATCCGCGCCGAAGAGATCACCCAGGAGCAGGCGCTGCGGATGATCGCCAACGCCAAGAAGGGGATCAGCGGCATCCCGCGCCCCCGGCAAAAGGCGCGCGACCCGGTGTTGCGGGCCTACCAACCGCTCTCCGAGTTTGTTAGCTGGGTGGGAACGTTTCGGGCTGAGCGGGTACCAACTCATCAGCGCCCGGCGTTGCGCGAACATATCCGGGACACCATCGAACGGCTCAACCTGATGTACGAGGCGTTGGATGGGGAGCCGGACGGCGACGAGTAATGAGCAATGAGCAATGAGCAATGAGGGGTCAGGGGTCAGGGGTCAGGGGTCAGGGATCAGGGGCCCATCATTGCTAGCCAATCATCAGTATTAGACTAGCAGGGGGAGGATGATGTTCAGTGCCTGAACGCCCTGGCAGGTGTTCAGGCACTGAACATCCGCACCGACAGAACTGTAACAGGGTAACAAAAAACCGGAGAGGGGGTCTACCCTCTCCGGCTTCCTAAGCTGCTTAATGCCCTGGCAGGCTCTCCGCAGCACTAGAGTGCAATGCTATTGTATCATGCGGAGTCAGGCCTGTCAAGGGGTAGGGAGGGTTCCCGTGCCCAAGAACAGGTATCCGGGGGATGCCGCCAGCGATAAGACGCGCACGTTCCTGGCCCGTTATGGGGCTACGGTGCTGCGTGGCGGGATCGCCGCCATTCCCACAGCCATCTTTACGTACCAGGCGCTGCTCGATCTCTCGCCGCAGGAGACCTGGTTTATCTCCTATATCCTGGCACACAAGTGGGACGAAGACCTGCCGTATCCTTCCTTGCGGAAAATGGCGGAGCGGACGGGGCTATCGGTGCGCCAATTGCACCGGATCAAAGACGCCATTGTGGAGAAGGGTTACCTGCAACTGGTGCCCCGGCACCGGGCCGAGGACGGCGGGCAGGATTCTAATGCCTACGATTTCGGCGGGCTGTTCGGGCGGATCGAAGAGTTGCTGCGGAACGATGGGCGGCTGGTCGAGGAGCGGCAGCTAGCGCCATATCCGGAGGCCGGGGGCGAACCGCCGCCGTTGCGCTCGGTGGCGGCCCAGGCTCCGCCGCCCAAGCGGGGGGTGTCGGCGCGGGCCACGGCGGCGGCTGTGCCATCGGCGTCACCGGGGGCGGTGACATTGGTGACACCGGGGTGGGAGAGTCCGGTGTCACCGGGGGGGGTGACGGGAATGTCACCGGGGGCAGGGACACAAGCGACAGCGGGGCCGGTGACAGCGCTGCCCCTGGCCCGTGGGACACGACGACCACCAGGGGCAGCGACACGGCTGGCACGGCCCCCGGTGTCCCCGGAGTCATACGAAAAGAAGCCGTCCCAAGAACCACCCCCAGAACAAGGGGATTCGAATCGTTTTTCTCCGTTTGTGATGGCGGTTGCGAGCGATCTGAGCCGGGAGTTGGGGGATCAGGCGCACGAGGTGGCGAATATGTCGCAGGCGAACCGGTTGTGGCAGGAGTCGGGGTTGGACGAGACGGCGTTCGTGGCGCTGATGCAGGAGGCGCGGCGGCGGACGCGGCGGGCGCAAGGGGCGCAAGGGCCGGGGGTGGTGGCGAACCGGGCGGCGTATTATTTTCAGGTGCTGAGAGGTTTGCTGACGAGCAGTGCGTGAGGCGTGAAACGTGAGGCGTGAAACGTGATGCGTGATGCGTGATGCGTGATGCGTGAGGCGTGAGGCGTGAGGCGTGATGCGTGACGAATATTGCGTATTGCGTATTGCGTATTGCGTAGGGTGGGGTAGGGGAGTAGGGTTCGTTGTGAAAGTGGAGGGGTTATGGACGAGGCGCGGGTGGTGGAACCGGTGGGGGACGAGGCGGTAGACGTGGTGGCTGATCCGGCGGCGGGGGTGGTGGCGATTGTGCCGGTGCGGGAACGGTTTGTGGATTTTTATGGGGATCAGATTGTGGCGGCGCAGACGGCGGACGAGGAGATTTATGTGCCGGTGCGGCCTATCTGTGTCTATTTGGGGCTGTCGTGGCCGGGGCAGCGGGAGCGGATCAACCGGGACCCGGTGCTGGCCGAGGCGATCCGTTCTGTACGTGTAACACGTACGGAGGCGGGGGAGCGAGAGGTGTTATGCCTGCCGCTGGATATGATTCCGGGGTGGTTGTTCGGGATCAGCACGGCGCGGGTGAAGCCGGAGTTGCAGGAGAAGATCACGCGCTACCGGCGAGAGTGCTTCCGGGTGCTGTGGCGGGCGTTCCAGGGGGATGTGATGCAGGCGGCCCCGTTGCCCCCGGTGGATCTGTCGGGGGCGGCGCTGGCGCTGGAGATCGCGACGGCGGTGCAGCATATGGCCCAGCAGCAATTGGACATGGAGGGGCGGCTGGGGCAGGTGGCCGGGCGGCAAGAGGTGATGGCCGCTTATATGCGCGGGTTTATCCAGAAGACGGAGGGGCGGCTGTCGCACCTGGAGTTG
>JBBSAN010000171.1:0-10711 GCA_038252265.1 Chloroflexia bacterium | reverse complement strand
TGGGGATGCGCAACACGATGATCGGCGTGCTGGCCGAGGACTACGTGACGATGGCCGAGGCCAAGGGCCTGACCCAGCGCCAGATCATGTTCAACTATGCCGCGCGTAACGCCCTGTTGCCCAGCGTCACCGCCTTCGGCATGGCCCTCGGCTTCGTGCTCAGCGGCCAGATCCTGATCGAAACGATCTTCGGCTATCCCGGCCTGGGCTACCTGCTGATCAAATCGGTGAACAACCTCGACTATCCGCTGATGGAAGGGCTGTTCCTGATGATCACCTTTGCCGTGCTGGGGGCCAACTTCATCGTAGATATCCTGTACACCCGGCTCGATCCTCGGGTGCGTGTGAGCTAGACGGGTCGCCAAGCAGGCGCCAGCTTCTGCACAGCGCGCCGCACTACCCCGGAGGTGTTACGATGCAAACAGAAGAAAAAGCTCAGGTCGAAGATGGCCGTGAAAATTCGGCTCGCCTGGAGGATATCGAGATGACTCCGGCGGGGCAGGTAATCGTGGTGCCCACCGTGATCACACCGATGAAGAAGCAACGCTTCACCCTCGTGCGTGAGTTGCTGCGGAATCCGAAGGCGCGGCTGGGGATTATCATCGTCCTCATCTTCGTCCTCGCCGCGATCTTCGCCCCCTTTATCGCCCCGGGCGACCCCAGCAATTTCGTGGACCGGCCTCACCTCCCGCCTTCCGCGCAGCATATTTTCGGCACCGAAGGGCAGGGTAAAGATGTCTTTGCCCAGACCGTCTGGGGTGCCCGCATTTCGCTGACGGTCGGCTTTGCCACCGGTATCCTGACGACGATTATCGGCATCATCATCGGCATGTCGGCGGGCTTCTTCCGCGGCAAAATTGACGACGCCCTGTCGCTGCTGATGAACCTCTTCCTGGTCATCCCCGGCCTGCCGCTGCTGGTGGTCATTGCCGCCTACCTGCGCCCCGGCCTGGGCACGATCATCATCGCCCTCTCCTTTACCGGCTGGGCCTGGGGGGCGCGCGTCTTGCGCTCGCAAACCCTGACTTTGCGGGAGAAAGATTTCGTTTCGGCCTCGGTGGTCAGCGGCGACAGCAACGCCCGGATCATCTTCCGCGAGATCCTGCCCAATATGGCCTCGATCATCGTTGGCGGCATGATCGGCTCGGTCAGCTATGCCATCGGTGCGGAAGCGGCCTTGAGCCTGATCGGCCTGACCGATGTGGGCAACGTGAGTTGGGGCACCAACCTCTACTGGGCACAGAACAACGCCGGCCTGCTGGTCGGGGCCTGGTGGACCTTTATTCCTTCCGGCATGTCCATTGCCCTGGTGGCCTTCGGTCTTTCGATGATCAACTACGGGATGGACGAAATTACCAACCCGCGCCTCCGCGCTGAAAGGGATCTGAACGATGTCCTCAAGCACAGCCCAATCAAAATCGCCCGCAGCAGCATCGGGGCAACCCCGGTCAATCGCCGCGCCATACCGTAGTGCGGGTGACGGTACACCGCTGCTGGATGTCCGCGATCTCTCGGTCGAATATGTGACGCCGCGCGGCCCGGCGCGGGCAGTAGATGGCGTGTCGTTCGCGATTATGGAAGGCGAAGTCTTCGGCCTGGCCGGCGAGTCGGGCAGTGGCAAGTCCACTATCGCCCACGCCATCCTCCGCACGCTGCACCCCCCGGCGGTGATCACCGGGGGCAACGTCCTGTTCAACGGCAAAGACGTGCTCGACATGACCTCGGAGCAACTGGAAGACTTTCGCTGGCGCGATGTCTCGATGGTCTTCCAGAGCGCGATGAACTCGCTCAACCCGGTGCTGAAAATCGGCGACCAGATCACTGATGTGCTGGTCCAGCACAAAATGTCGGAACGCGATGCCAAAGAGCGGGCCGCCGAACTGTTCAAGGTCGTCGGCATCGAAGAGAGCCGCCTCGAATCCTACCCCCACCAGCTATCGGGCGGAATGCGCCAGCGCGCCGTGATCGCCATCGCCCTGGCCCTGCGCCCACCGATGATGATCATGGACGAGCCGACCACCGCGCTCGATGTGGTGGTCCAGAAAGATATTATGCAACAGATCGAGGAGTTGAAGAATAAGCTCGGCTTCTCGATCCTGTTCATCACCCATGATATGTCGCTGCTGGTCGAGTTTTCGGATCGGCTCGCCATCATGTACGCCGGACAGATTGTCGAGTTGGCCCCGGCGCGCGAGGTGTTCAACAACCCGTTGCACCCCTACACCCAGGGCTTGATGAACTCGTTCCCCTCGGTGACCGGGCCGAAGCGCAAATTGGTGGGGATCCCCGGCTCGCCACCGAACATGGTCGATCCGCCGTCGGGTTGCCGCTTCCACCCGCGCTGCACGGTGTGCAAGCCGATCGATACGCAAACCGCGCCCCGGCTGCAAGAAGTGATGCCTGGACACTGGGTGGCCTACCACGAGGGGATGCCGTTCCAGCCGAACATGCGCTAGAGGGCGGGCACCCGGCCAGGAAACCCGGCCACGGGGCACCCGCCCCCGTCGTTGCACCGCGTCTGCTATTCCGCAGGAGGAGATCATGGCTAAATCGGTCAGTTCAGCGCCGCCCGCCCCCGCCCAGCAGGGCGATGTGGTGATGGAAGTGCGCCATCTGGTCAAGCGTTTTCCTATCGGCACCGCCTTCCGCCAGCGGCAAGTTCATGCCCTGAACGATGTGTCGTTCGTGCTCAAGCGGGGGCATGTGCTCTCCCTGGTCGGCGAATCGGGCAGCGGCAAATCAACCACCGCCCGGCTGCTCGCCCGGCTGATGCCGCCGACCAAAGGCGAGATCATCTATAAAGGCAAGGATGTGCTGAAAACGGAGCCTGCCGCCACGCTGGCCTACCGCAGCGACGTGCAGATGATCTTTCAAGACCCGTTCGGTTCGCTGAACCCGGTCCACACCATCGGCTACCATATTGAACGCCCGTTGTTGATCCACAAAATCGTGTCTTCCGGGGAGGTCCAGGAGCGGGTCAACGAATTGCTGGAACGGGTGGGGCTAACCCCCGGCGCGGATGTGGCGCAACGTTACCCCTACCAGCTTTCCGGCGGGCAGCGCCAGCGCGTGGCGATTGCCCGCGCCCTGGCCGTCAACCCGCAGATCATCCTGGCCGACGAGCCGATCTCGATGCTCGACGTGTCGATCCGCATGGGCGTACTCAACCTGATGGAACGGCTGAAAGAGGACATGGGCATCGGCTTCCTCTACATCACCCATGACATCGCCAGCGCCCGCTATATCGGGGACGATACGATGGTCATGTACGCCGGGCACGTGGTCGAAGGCGGCGAGAGCGACGAATTGATGCACAACCCGGCCCACCCCTACACGCAACTGTTGCTGGCGGCGGTGCCCAACCCGCACGCCGGGCTGGTGGCCCGCAAGGTGGAAGCGCGGGGGGAAATCCCTTCGCTGGTCGATCCCCCGCCGGGCTGTCCCTTCGCGTCGCGCTGTCCCCATGTGATGGACATCTGCCGCCAGACGATGCCGGGCAAAGAATGGCGCGCGCCGAACCACTGGGTGCGCTGCCATCTCTTTGGCCCCGGCCCCGATGCCACCCCCTATCCGGGCGAAACCGCCCTCACTTCATGAGACCAAAGGCAGGTGTATGACTACGTTAGAGTTTCCGGCAGGCTTCCTCTGGGGGGCGGCCACGGCTTCATACCAGATCGAAGGCGCGGTCCACGAAGATGGGCGGGGCGAGTCGATCTGGGATCGCTTCGCCCACACCCCCGGCAAAATAATGGACGGCAGCACCGGCGACGTGGCCTGTGACCACTATCATCGCTGGCAGGATGATATCGGCCTGATGAAAGAACTGGGCCTGAAGGCCTATCGCTTCTCCATCGCCTGGCCGCGCATCCTGCCGGGCGGGCGGGGCGCGGTGAACCAGGCCGGGCTGGACTTCTACAGCCGCCTGGTCGATGGCCTGCTCCAGGCCGGGATCACCCCGTTCGCCACGCTCTATCACTGGGATTTGCCGCAACCGCTCCAGGATGCCGGGGGCTGGCCCGCCCGGGCCACCGCCGAGGCGTTCGTGGAGTATGCCGATGTCACCAGCCGGGCGCTGGGTGACCGGGTCAAACACTGGATCACCCACAACGAACCCTGGTGCGCCAGCATCCTCAGCTACCAGATCGGGGAACACGCCCCCGGCCTGCATGATGCCCCCGCCGCGCTGGCCGCCGCCCATCACCTGCTCTTGTCGCACGGCTGGGCCGTCCCGGTGCTGCGCCAGAACAGCCCCGGGGCCGAGGTGGGCATCACTCTGAACTTCACCCAGGCCATGCCTGCGTCGCCCAGCCCCGACGATGCGGCGGCGGCGCACTGGTTCGACGGCTTCTTCAACCGCTGGTTTACCGACCCGATCTATCGCGGATCCTATCCCGCCGACATGATTGCGTCTTACACCGCCGAGGGCAGTCTGCCCGCCGAGGGACCGCCGTTCGTGCATAGCCACGATATGGCGGCGATTGCGGCCCCAATCGATTTCCTGGGGGTCAATTACTACACGCGGGCGGTGCTGGGTAGCGCCGATGGGCCGGAGCACAAGGTCGCCGCCGAGGCCGCCCATACCGAGATGGACTGGGAGGTCTATCCCGCCGGGCTGCACGATCTGCTGGCCCGCCTGGAAACCGACTACCACCCAGGCAAGCTCTACGTGACCGAGAATGGGGCCAGCTATTCGGACGGTCCCGACCCCGATGGGCGCGTCCATGACGAGCGGCGGCGCGTGTATTTGCGCGACCATTTCGCCGCCAGCCACCGCGCCATCGCCGAGGGCGTGCCCCTCGCCGGGTACTTCGTCTGGTCGCTGATGGACAATTTCGAGTGGGCTAAGGGCTATACCCAGCGCTTCGGCATCGTCTGGGTAGACTACACCACCCAGCAACGCCTGCCGAAAGACAGCGCCCTGTGGTACCAGCAGGTGATCGCCGCGAACGCGCTGGACTCCGAAGGGTAACTCGGCCTGGCACGGATCGGGTTGCTAATCCTTCTGTGGCTGTTGCCCGATCCCATACAGCTTGCCCTACCAAAGCTGTCATCCTGAGCGCAGCGAAGGATCTTGTCAGGGCTGCCAGATTGTCAGGGAATATCGGGAGCTTGCCCTGAGCACCTTTGACTGCCCACAAGATCCTTCGCTGCGCTCAGGATGACACCGTGGGGAGGACAGGCTGTACTGGCTGACCGGGCAACAGCCCTGCGCTGCCCCTGGCGTGGGATGACTGCCTGAAGGTTCGGCCTGCACCAATTGGCCGGGCAACAGCCATACAACGCCCCTGGTGGCGCGCTTTATGCTGCCCAACCCACTTCAAAGAGGACACCCCATGCCTGACGCACCCCTGCTGACCACGGACGGTCACCCGTTCCGCGACCTGAACAAGAATGGCCGCCTGGACCCCTACGAGGATTCCCGCCGCCCGATTGATGAACGAGTGGACGACTTGCTCGGCCAGATGACGCTGGAGGAGAAGGCCGGGCTGCTCTTCCACACCATGATCATGATGGGCGAAGACGGCAGCCTGCTGGAAGGCACAGGGCGGTTCGGCCCGTTCTCGACCAGCGAGATGGTCGGCACCCGGCGGATGAACCACTTCAATGTGCTCCAGGGCAGCGACCCCCGGCGGATGGCCCTTTGGCACAACCGGCTCCAGAAGTTGGCCGAGGAGACGCGGCTGGGCATCCCGATCACGATCTCGACCGACCCCCGGCACGCCTTCAGCGACAACCCGGCGACCAGCTTCCTGGCCGGTGCGTTCTCGCAATGGCCCGAACAATTGGGTCTGGCCGCCGCCGACGATCCGGCGCTGGTCGAGGAGTTCGGCGATATCGCCCGGCAGGAGTACGTGGCGGTGGGCATCCGCGTCGCCTTGCACCCGATGGCCGACCTCGCCACCGAGCCGCGCTGGGCGCGCAACAACGGCACCTTTGGCGAGGATGCCGCCCTCTCGGCGCGCATGACCGGGGCCTACATTCGCGGCTTCCAGGGCGTGACGCTCGGCCCAACGAGCGTGGCCTGCATGACCAAGCACTTCCCCGGCGGCGGGCCGCAGAAGGACGGCGAAGACCCGCATTTTCCCTATGGCCGCGAGCAGGTCTACCCCGGCGATAATTTCGCCTACCATCTGATCCCCTTCGAGGCGGCGTTCGCGGCGGGCACGTCGCAGATCATGCCCTATTACGGGATGCCGGTCGGCACGCCGCTCGAAGAAGTCGGCTTCAGCTTCAACAAGGACGTGATCACCGGCCTGCTGCGCGAACGCTACGGCTTCGACGGCGTGGTCTGCACCGACTGGGGCCTGCTGACCGATGCGGATCTGGGGGGCCACCCCTTCCCGGCGCGGGCCTGGGGGGTGGAACACCTCAGTCGCCCAGAGCGAGCCACGAAGATCCTGGAGGCCGGGTGCGACCAGTTCGGCGGCGAAGCGTGCCCCGAAGTGATCGTGGAACTGGTCCGCAGCGGGCAGGTGGCCGAAAGCCGGATCGATGCGTCGGTGCGGCGGCTCTTGCGCGAGAAGTTCCGGCTCGGCCTGTTTGATCACCCCTACGTGGACCCCGACGCGGCAGAACGGATCGTCGGCAGCACTCCCTTCCGCGCGGCGGGCGAGCACGCCCAGCGCCGGGGCATTGTGCTGCTGAAGAATGGCGAGAGCACGGATAGCCCCCGCCTACCGCTGCAAGGCAAACCCCGCCTCTACGTCGAAAACGTCGCCCCCGACGTGGCCGCGCAGTATGGCACGGTGGTCGCGACACCCGGCGAGGCCGACCTGGCGATCCTGCGGCTGAAAGCGCCCTACCAGCAGCGCGATGGCAATTTCCTGGAGCAGATGTTCCATGCGGGCGATCTCGATTTCAAGGAGCCGGAAAAGGGCCGCATCCTGGGCATCCTGGCGCAGGTGCCCACTATTGTTGCGATTTACCTGGATCGCCCGGCGGTGATCCCGGAAATCGCGGCGGGGGCGGCGGCGCTGCTGGTGGACTTTGGCGCGAACGATGGGGCCGTCCTCGATGTGATCTTCGGGCGCTTCACGCCGACCGGCAAGCTGCCGTTTGAACTGCCTTCCTCGATGGAGGCGGTGCGCGCGCAGAAATCCGACCTGCCCTATGACTCGGAGAATCCTTTGTTCCCCTTCGGACATGGTTTAACTTATTGAGGAGATAGAGCGTAATGTCTGACGCAGCAATGCGCTACAATCAGATTGATTCCACAGTGGAGAGCCGGGTAGACGACCTGCTGGGCCGCATGACTCTGGCCGAGAAGGTCGGCCAACTGGTGCAGATCAATCCGTTCCAGCCCTTCGCGGTGGAGCGGATGATCGAACAGGCGCAGGAGGCCGCAGCGGCGGGCGCGCCGTTCGAGTTTCGGCCCGAAGTGCGGCCCGATCTGGAAGCCCTGATTGCGACGGGCGGTGTCAGTTCGATCTTTGGCACCAGCGACGTGGCGGTGATCAACCGCTGCCAGCGCGCCGCCGTCGAAGGGTCACGCCTGGGTATCCCGCTGATCGTCGGCAACGATGTCATCCACGGTTTTCGCACCGTCTTTCCCATCCCGCTGGCCGAGGCGTCCACCTGGGACCCGGCCCTGCTCGAACGGGCAGCCCGTGTCGCCGCCGAAGAGGCGTCGGCCACCGGCACCGACTGGATCTTCGCCCCGATGATCGATGTGGCCCGCGACCCGCGCTGGGGGCGGATCGCTGAGGGCGCGGGCGAGGACCCGTTCCTGGGCAGCGCGATGGCGGCGGCGCGGGTGCGCGGCTTCCAGGCTGCCGACCTGGCGAGTGGACGGCGCATCGTCGCCTGCCCCAAGCACTACGTCGCCTATGGCGCGGCGGAGGCCGGGCGCGACTATAATACCGTGGACATTTCGGAACGCACCCTGCGCGATGTCTACCTGCCGCCGTTCAAGGCGGCGTTCGACGCGGGTGCGGGCACGGTGATGAGTTCGTTCAACGAGATCGCCGGGGTACCCTCGACCTGCAACCCGTTCACCCTCCGCACGGTGCTGCGCGACGAATGGGGCTGGGCGGGCGTGGTGGTGAGCGATTATGAGTCGGTACGCGAACTGATCGTCCACGGCGTGGCGGCAGACCTCAAAGAGGCGGCGCGGCTCAGCATCCTGGCCGGGCTGGACATGGACATGGTCAGCAACGCCTACGCCGATCACCTGGCGGCGCTGGTGGACGAGGGGGCGGTCCCCCTGGCGCTGGTGGATGCGGCGGTGCGGCGGGTGCTGGGGCTGAAGATCCGGGTGGGCCTCTTTGAGCATCCCTACACCGACGAAGGGCTGGCTGCGCAGATCCTGCTGCGCGACGACTTCCGCGATGTGGCCCTCCAGGTGGCCCAGGAGTCGATCGTGCTGCTGAAGAACGAGGGCGGGCTGCTGCCGCTGGGGCCGGAGGCCGGGCGGCTGGCAGTCATCGGCCCGCTGGCCGACAACCGGCCCGATCTGCTTGGTTGCTGGGCATTCCACGGGCGGGCCGAAGACGTGGAGACGGTGCTGGAGGGCATCGCGGCCTACCGCCCCGGCGACGGCGGGTTCGTCCACGTTCCCGGCTGCCCGATCGGGGATGATGGCCCGGCGGATATTCCGGCGGCGGTGGCGGCGGCGCAGGCTGCCGATGTGGTGGTGCTGATCCTGGGCGAGAGCGCGGCGATGAGCGGCGAGGCCCACTCGCGGGCGCACCTCGGCCTGCCGGGTCACCAGCAAGCGTTACTGGACGCGGTCGCCGCCACCGGCAAGCCGCTGGTCGTGGTGCTCCTCAGCGGGCGGCCCCTGGTCATCCCCGCTGTGGCCGGGCAGGCGACTGCCCTGCTGGTCGCCTGGCATGGCGGCATCCGCGCCGGGCGGGCCATCGCTGATGTGCTGTTCGGCGCGGTCGCCCCATCGGGCAGGCTGACGGCCAGTTGGCCGCGCGCCGAGGGGCAGATTCCGGTCTACTATGCCCAGAAGAACACGGGCCGCCCGACCGCGGGGGCGGGCACGCAGCAGTTCGTGGAGATGTTCAAATCCACCTATCTGGACGAGCCGAACACGCCGCTGTTCCCCTTCGGCTTCGGCCTCAGCTACACCACCTTCGCCTACCGCGATCTCGTGGTCGAGCAGCCGGTTCTGGGGCCGGACGAACCGCTGGTGGTCACGGCGACCCTCCAGAACAGCGGCGACCGGGCCGGGACCGAAGTCGTGCAGCTTTATGTACGCGATCTGGTCGGCAGCGTGACCCGCCCGGTGCGCGAGTTGAAGGGCTTCCAGCGGGTGACATTAGCGCCGGGCGCATCCCAGCCGGTGCGCTTCACGGTGCCGGTACACGACCTGGGGTTCCACGGTGTCGATCTGCAATACCGCGTTGAGCCGGGCGCGTTCAAGGTTTGGGTCGGCCCCAATGCAGCCGAAGGTTTAGAAGGCGAATTCGAGGTACAGGGAGCGTAGCGAATGCAACAAGAATGGCTAACGGGCGAATGGTCTTTTCGGGAAGCGGGGGCGGACGACTGGTACCTGGCGACGGTGCCGGGCTGCGTCCACACCGACCTGCTGGCGGCGGGGGTGATCCCCGACCCGTTCGTGGGCGACAACGAAAAGCGGGTGCAGTGGGTGGGTGAGCGCGATTGGGAGTACGAACGCACCTTCAGCGTGCTCCCCGATCTGCTGGCCGAGGACCAACTGGAACTGGTCTGCGACGGCCTCGATACCCTGGCCGCCGTCTGGCTGAACGGCCACCTGCTGGGCCACACCGACAACATGTTCTGCGCCACCCGCTGGCCCGTGCGCGACCGGGTCCAACCGGGCGAAAATACGCTGCGGATCGTCTTCAGCGCGCCGCTGGTCTATGCGCGGCAGCGCCAGCAAGAGCGCCCCTTGCCGAGCATCGCCGAGATGCTCATTCCCGGCGGGCAATATCTGCGCAAAGCCCCCTATCATTTTGGCTGGGACTGGGGGCCGAAGCTGACCACGGCGGGCATCTGGCAGGAGGTACGGCTGGAAGGCTGGAGCACCGCCCGGCTGGCGGATGTGCATTTGCGCCAGCAGCATAGCGACGGCGCGGTCACCGTGACGGCAGGGGTCACGCTCCAGACGACGGGGGCGGCGCACCCGCTGGCCGTCGAACTGGTAATCACCACCCCCGATGGCACGGTGCTGAGTGCAAGAGGCGAGATCACCGGGGAGTCGGGCGAGGTGGCCGTGCCCATCCCCGATCCCGAACTCTGGTGGCCGAACGGGCATGGCGCGCAGCCGCTCTACAAGGTTGCGGTGCGCCTCCTGGCGGGGGACACGGCGCTGGATGGCCGCGCTTTCCAACTGGGCCTGCGGACCCTCGAACTGCGGCAAGCGCCGGATGAGTGGGGCCAATCGTTCACGTTTGTGGTCAACGGGCGACCGATCTTCTGCAAAGGCGCGAACTGGATTCCGGCGGACTCGTTCGCCCCGCGTGTGACCGAGGCGCGGCTGGAGCCGTTGATCGCGGCGGCGGCGGCCACCCACCAGAACATGCTGCGCTGCTGGGGTGGCGGCTACTATGAAAGCGAGGCGTTCTACGACCTCTGCGACCGTTACGGCCTCTTGATCTGGCAAGACTTCATGTTCGCCTGCGCGGGCTATCCTTTGCAGGAACCCGACTTCGTCGCAAGCATCCAGCCCGAAGTCGTCCAGCAGGTGGGGCGGCTGCGGCACCGCGCCTGCCTGGCGCTGTGGTGCGGGAACAACGAGATT
>JBBSAN010000170.1:0-10711 GCA_038252265.1 Chloroflexia bacterium | reverse complement strand
GGTTCCATGCCGGGAAACGACGGTCCAAAACGGCATTTTGGATGCTTTTTCTCGGCAACGATCCTACATGTTGTGGTGCATCCTGCAAGATAGCCCATATCTTGTGCTGATCGAGCAAAAAGTAGGCTGAGTAGTTACAAATCTACAATCTAAAATCCTTATGCGGTTTGATGTACTGACCCTCTTCCCCGAAATGTTCCCCGGCCCGCTGGGCACCAGCATCCTCAAGCGGGCGATGCAGGCCGGGCACCTCGGCGTGCGCCTCCACAATTTCCGCGACTACACCCACGACCGCCACCACACGGTGGACGATTACCCCTACGGCGGCGGCGCAGGCATGGTGCTGAAGGTGGCCCCACTGTTCGAGGCGGTGGCGGCAGTGCGGGCGCTGCCGTCTGGCCCGCCGGGGCTGCGGCTCCATACGCCCGATGCACCCGAAACGGTCTTTGTAGACGGACCCAGCAGTAACGATCCGCCGCTTGAAGCGTCTATAGAAGCAGACCCGCCGGTGCCGGTGGTGCTGATGAGTCCGCAGGGGCGACCCTTCAGCCAGGCCATCGCCGCCGAACTGGCCGCGCAGCCCCGCCTGATCCTCCTGTGCGGCCACTATGAGGGCGTGGACGAGCGGATACGGGAGCATCTCGTCACCGACCAGATTTCGATTGGCGACTACGTGCTGACCGGGGGCGAACTGGCGGCGATGGTGGTCATTGATGCGGTGGCACGACTGGTGCCTGGAGTGTTGGCGGAAGGATCGGCGGGCGAGGAGTCGCACACGTCGGGGCTGCTGGAATACCCGCAGTACACCCGCCCCGCCGAGTACCAGGGCTGGCGGGTGCCCGACATGCTCCTCAGCGGCCACCATGCCCAGGTGGCGGCCTGGCGGCGGCGCGAGGCCCTGCGCCGCACCCTTCAGCAACGGCCCGACTTGCTGGCGCGGGCACCGTTGACCACACAGGACCACAAATGGCTGGCCGAATGGCAGGCGACCCCGCCCGCCCCTGCCGACCCGACAGACAGGGATCGTGACGCATGACTAGCATCAGGGAATGGACGCTCAAACTGCCGTCCTTTGACGGGGTACCCATCGCCTGCCGGTTCTGGGAAGACCCGGCGACCGACCGGGGCACCCAGGTGGTGATGCTCCTCCACGGGCTGGCTCACCACGGCAACGCCTACGGCCATGTGGGCGGCCACCTGGCGGCAGCGGGCATCCCGGTGTGCGCCTGGGATGCGCGGGGGCACGGCTATTCCGGTGGCGTGCCCGGCACCCTGCCCGACCGCACCACCGTGCTGCGCGATATTGACGCGGTGGTGACGATGCTGCGCGCCCGCTATCCCGGACGGGGCATCTATCTGATGGGCGAGAGCATGGGCGGGCTGTTCATCCTCAACTATGCCGGGTCGAATGGGTGGGGGCGCGGGTTGGCCGGGATCATCCTGGTCGCGCCGGGCCTGCTCCTGCACCATTCGCAGGTCTTCCACCCCGACACGCTGCGAACCGCCCCGCGCATCTTCCTCCAGCCGGGCAAGCCGGTGGGCGACGATGCGGGCTGGCGCAACAGCACCAGCAGCCGCGATGCCACCTACCTGGCCGAACGCGAAACCGATACCCTCTCGCACCAGGCGATTACCCCGCAATACATGGCCGTCGTCACGTTGATGGGCTTGCGGGTGCCGCTGCTGGCGGGCAATATCACCGCCCCGGCCCTGACTATCCACGGCGAACGCGACCGCGTGGTCTACTGGCAGGCGTCGCGCCTGATGCACGAATGGCTGAGCAGCCGCGACAAAGAGTTCGTGCTCTTGCCCGAAGCCTGGCACACCCTCTTCTGGGACCCCGAAACGCCCCAGGTGCTGGCCCGTGTTACGGCGTGGCTCCAGGCGCGGGATCCGGCACGGGCGGGGATCAGGGATCCAGAATCAGGGGTCAGGGGCCAGTAGGCGGTGGCGGATGAGCCGCAGGTTGCGGAAGAGATCGAGTATCGCGTCCGCCCACCCCTGAGCAATGCGGCGCTGAACGCGCTCTATGCGGCGGCGTGGCCCACACATGGGGAGCAGGAGAGCGATTTTCAGCCCGTGCTGGCCCATAGTCTGACCTATATCGGCGCGTATGCGGGCGACCGGCTGGTCGGCTTCGTCTATGTCGCCTGGGATGGTGGCATCCACGGCTTCTTGCTGGACCCCACCGTCCATCCCGACTATGGGCGGCGTAGCATCGGGCGGCGGCTGGTGGCCCTGGCGGCGCAAGAGACACAGGCGCGGGGGTTGACCTGGCTCCATGTGGACTACGAGCCGCATCTGGAAACCTTCTACCAGCAATGCGGCTTCCGCCCTACCCTGGCCGGGCTGATCCAACTAAACCCCGACCGATAATACCGGACAAAAACGCCGGGGCGACCACATGGTCGCCCCGGCGTTGATCATGCCCGGCTCCGGCTCAGGAAACTTCGACCGGTGCGGCCTGCGCCTGTAATTGGGCGATGGCCGCCAGCAGTGTCGCGGGCGGGGTATAGTCGCTGCTGGCATCGGCGCGGTCGGCCAGGCGGATGATCCCGGCCCGGTCGATGATGAAGGTGCCAGAAAGCTGCGTAGGATCGCCAATGGTTTCGCTCTGCCGGTGCCCCGCCGCCGTAGCGGTAACCCCGCCCACCCAGACACGCGGATTGAGCGCCAGTTGGCGCAAGCTGCCGCGCATCACCCCATAGGCGCGGTGCGCGAGGCGGCGCGGATCGGACAGCACCGGGAACGGCAACTGCTCGGCGGCGATGAACTCGCGGGTCTGGACCGGGGTGCCCATACCCACCACGACGACCGCAACCCCGGCGGCCTGAAACTCGGAATAGTGTTGGCGCAACTGCGCCAGATGCTGCTTGCAGAACAGTCAGCCCAGGTGCCGGGTAAAGACCAGCACCACCGGCCCCGCCCGCCAGAAATCGGCCAGGTGGATCGGTTGACCTGCGGCGTCGGCCACGGTCACATCGGGAGCCAGCGTCCCCACACCGACCAACGGTGCCGCCCCGCCCACATCAGGTGTACTAAACGTATCAGCCACTATACATGCCCTCTCACTTCTCTACAGGATCATTCCTATTAACCCTAAAGCACATTCTGTTCCCACTATCCCATACACCCTGCAACAGCGGCCAGATGCACATCCGGTCACAAGCAGGGGCGGACAACAAGATGCCCACCACCCCCACAAAGGGAGCCGGTGGGCATTTTGTTGCGGATGGGGGAAATGCCTAGCGGGTGACGGCGACCTGCTCCTGCTGCATCTGCTCGTCCAGCGCGTGGATCGCTTCGACCACCTGATTGATCACCCAGTCGGGGGTAGACGCTCCGGCGGTGACGCCGACCCTCTGCACACCCGCGAACCAGGCGGTGTCCAGTTGTTCGGGCCGCTCGATGTGGTGGCTGGGGCAATACTTGGCGGCCAGTTCGGCCAGGTGGCGGGTGTTGGCGCTCTCGTAGCCACCGACGGCGATCATCACGTCCACCTCTTTCGCCAGTTCTTCGGCGGCGGGTTGGCGCAAGGCTGTCGGCAGGCAGACGGTGTTGTGGGCGTGGACCTCGCCGCCGTGGCCCAGGAAGCGGTCCACCACATCGCGCACAAACGCCTTGAACCACTCGATGTTTTGCGTGGTTTGGGTCAGCACGGCCACTTTGGTGATCCGGGCATCGGGCGTGCCTGCGGCGGCCAGCGCCGCGTCGATCTCGGCCACGCTCTTGACGCAGATGGCGCGGCGGGCAGAGAACGAGCGGTTCTTGCGCTCGGCGACGCTACCCGGCGTGGGCGGCACGGTGCCGTCCAGGGTCGAGTTGGCCCAGCCGAGGATGCCCTTCACTTCGGGGTGATAGGCGTCGCCAAAGACGATGACCCAGCAGCCGTTGTCGGCTTCGCGCTTGGCAAGCTGCTGCACGCGGGTGACCAGCGGGCAGGTGGTATCGATGACCTCGCGCCCGGCGGCGCGGGCACGGGCCGCCATGTCGGGGGCCGCGCCGTGCGCCGTGATCGCCATCGTCGGCGCGGTGATCGTGTCCAGCCCCTCACGCACCTGCACCCCCTTGGCCGACAGTTGCTCGACCAGTTGCGGGTTGTGGACCAGCGTGCCGAGGGTGTCAATGCTGGGGTGATCGTGCTCCACGGCGGCGATCTGGTCGAGGGTCATCTTGACCCCAAAGCACATCCCCATCTCGCGGGCCAGTTTGATTTCCATGTTATGATGCTCCAGTCCTATGGTCCGCCCGGCAGGCACCGCAGGCGTCCATCCATATAAATGCCAGCGCGCTCACTATAGTTACACGCGCACGCCGACCGTGGTTTGCAGTATGAAGCCGCCCGATCTTTCGTTCCACTTTAGGCAGAAGGCGGAATCCTGCCACCTTAATGATACCAAGTTTGACCAGGGAGTGTCAATTTTACACCACAAAGTGAGTGGTCAGAAATCAGAAGTCAGAAATCAGAAGGGTGGACGCAGCAGTCAAAGCTGAGGCGTACGCCCAGAATTCCATGTACCCTTACAAGTTGCTGTACTTATGAAAGGAGATTAGGCATGGAACGAGAGCCCATCGAGTCCACCAGCCTACGCAGCCTGGGCTATGAGCCGGGCACGCACACGCTGGAGGTGGAGTTCAACAGCGGGGGCATCTATCGCTACCTGGACGTGCCGCCGGAGATGGTCCGCACCCTGCGCGAGGCGGAGTCGCCGGGGCGCGTGTTCACCCGCCAGATCCGCAACGCCTACGAATGCTGGAAGCTGATCCGGCCCCGCACGGCGGGCTAGGCCGCTACAGCGCGCTTTCCGACGGCACGGCCTCGTCGGGGAACCAGCCGGGGTGGAGCAACTCATAGTCGGCGCGGGTCATGCCCATCATCAGCGCGTCCCAGCGTTCCCCGTTGCTGACGATCAGGCTGCGGACCCGGCCCTCGTGCTGAAAGCCCAGGTGTTCATAGAGGGCGAGGGCGCGGGGGTTGAAGGCGTACACTTCCAGGTTGATCTTGGCATAATCCAACTCGCGGAAGACAAAGCGCAGGAGCAGCCGCGTGGCCTCGCTGGCATAGCCTTTGCCCTCGTAGGCCCGGCTGCGCAGCCCCAGGCCGATTTCGGCGGTGCGGTGGCGCGGGTGGCTGCCGTGCAGATTCATCGAGCCGACCAACTCGCCCGCCAGCGTCTCGATCATCAGAGAGCGATTATCGCCGCGCTCGGTGTCGCCGTCAATCTCCTTTTCGATGATCCGCCGATAGCGTTCCGGGCTGTAGGGGAACCGCACCTCCCAGGAGAGGCGGTCCCGCTCCGTGTCGTCGGCGGTTTGCGCGAACAAGGTGGCATCGTCGGGGCGCGGCGGGCGCAGACGCACGCGCTTGCCCACCCACAGGGCGGTCATGGTCCCTCCGTGGATAGGGGCGGCAGGGGTGCGGTCGGGCGGGGCACCTTCAGCGGCTCCGCATCAGGGAACCATTGCGGGTGCTGATCGTCGTACTCGCTGCGGGTCATGCCCATCCAGAGTTCGTCCCAGCGGCGACCGTCGGCGAAGATCTGGCTGCGCAACCGCGCCTCGTGCTGGAAGCCCAGGTGCGCGTAGAGGGTGATCGCCCGCGTGTTGAACTCGTAGACGGTCAGGCCGACCTTTTCGTACCCTAGTTCGCGGAAGACGAAGCGCAGGAGCAGGCGCAGCGCCTCGCTGCCGTAGCCCTTGCCCCAGGCTTTGCGGTTGTCGAGCACCAGCCCGATCTCGGCGGTGCGGTGGCGGCGGTCGGTGCCGTAGATCTGAGTCGTGCCGACGAACTTGCCGCCCAGCGTTTCGATGACCAGCATCCGGTCGTCGTCGTCCTTGTCCTCGTCCAGTTCTTTTTCCAGCCGCCGCCGCTCCCGGTCGGGGCTATAGGGGTACTCGGTTTCGCCCGCCAGCCGGTCCAGTTCGCTGTCGTCGGCGTACTTCTGGAAGATCTCCACATCGTCGGGACGCACCGCCCGCAGCCGGATCTTTTCGCCCACCCATAAGTTCAGTGTCATCAATCCACCACAATCAATTCGCGTGCGGTGTTATTCATCCGCTCGGCCCCGTCGATATGGAGCACGACCACATCCTCGATCCGCACGCCGAAGCGCCCCGGCAGATATAGCCCCGGCTCGATGGTGAAGGCCATGCCCGGTTCCAGCACCTGCTTGTTCCCGGCGACGATGTAGGGCTGCTCTTTGTTGTCCAGCCCGATGCCGTGGCCCAGGCGATGAGAGAAATATGGCCCGTAGCCCGCCGCCGTGAAGAGGTTGCGGGTCACCGCGTCCAGCGCCTCGCCGGTGAGGCCGGGCTGCGCCGCCTGGAACGCGGCCTCCTGCCCCTGGCGCACCAGTTCGTAGACGCGCTGTGCCTCGTCCTCCGGCAGCCGCCCTGCCGCCACCGTGCGGGTGCTGTCGGCCTGGTACCCCCGGTAGCGCCCGCCGAAGTCGAGCACGATCAGATCGCCTGCCGCGATCACCCGGTCGCTGTAGCCGTGGTGGGGGAACGCGCCATTCGGCCCGCTGCCCACAATCGGCCCCCAGTCCACCTCCACCTCATGATCGCGCAGGATGCCGGCAATCTCCCGCGCCAGCACCCGCTCGGTGCGCCCGACGTAGGCCAGGCGGCGAAACTGCTCGAAGGCGGCATCGGCCTGTGCCCCGGCGGCGCGCAGCCCGGCGACCGCAGCCTCGTCCTTGATCAGGCGCAACGGGGGCAGCACCTTCAGCGCGTTGGTGAAGGCGGCGCGGGGCAAGGTTGCCTGCAAGCGCAGGAGGAACCCGGCCAGCAGCTTATCGCTTACGGCGATCGTGCATTCGTTGCCCCCGCCCGGCACCTGCATCAGCTTCGTCACGAGCATCGCCGGGTTGTCCTGCTCGGCCCACGGAGCCAGGTGGATCTGGGGCGGCAGGTTCGTCACCGCCTCGGCCTCAAAACGGGGCATGACCAGATAGGGCGGACCTTCCTGATGGACCACCAGCAACACCATGCGGTCGCCCTGGTGAATATCCAGCCCGGTCAGGTAGAAGAGGTCGGCAGACGGGCCGACAAACAGATAGTCCAGGCCGTGGGCATGAAGCGCGGCCTGGGCGCGGTGCAGGCGGGTGGCATAGACCGCCGTCGGGTCGGCAGCAGTGCCCGTCGGCGGGGCAGCGGGAGTCGTACTCATCAGGGAATGACCTCCTGGCATTAGGGGAATGGCGTTCGTCAGTGGCGAGTATACCGCAAGCGTTGGTGCGGTGCAAGCGGGACGCAGGGGCGGGGGTTGGGGGTTGGTGATCAGGTTTTCTGTTATGGATTGAGGTTAGTGCTTGTGCGGATCTCTGATCCATCTCCGTACCGTGAGCAACCAACCCCCAACCCCCCACCCCTATCCCCCACCGAGCCGGGTCAGCCACCAGTCGCCGGAAGGCTGGAAGCCGAGGCGGGCATAGACGCGGGCGGCGGGTTCGTTGCCGGGCATATAGAAGAGGCCGATCTGGCGGCGGCCCCCGGCAAACAGGTGGGCGCACAGGCCGCTCACACAGACCCCGCTGAGGCCGCGATTGCGATAGGCGGGCAGGGTCGCCACCCCGCCGATCATGGCGCTATCGGGCGTCTCGGCGCTGCTCTGGGCCGCCGCCACCACCCGCCCCGCCTGCTCGACCACAAAGAGGGTGCGGTGGGCCAGTTGCTCGCTCAGGCGGGTCTGCCAGGCGGCGCGGGTGGGCAGGTAGGCCAGACTGTAGAAGCCGTGGCTGTAGAAATCGATCACCGCCTCCATATCGGCAGGGGTCGCCGCGCGGGACGCGCCGGGCGCGGGCTGGAAGGTGGCCGGGGTGAGCACCCGCAGGGGGCAGCGGTCTTGCCCCTCCACCCGGCGCGGCGGCACCCCGGCCAGTAGCGGGGCGACCAGGGTGGCCGGACCACTGAGCAGTTGCAGGGTGAGCGCGGCCAGCCGGGCACCCAGCGGGCCTTGCGCCGCCGGGTCGCGCCACACCGTCCAGCCGATGCCGTCCCGGACGACCAGGGCTGCCGCCAGAGCATCGTCGCCAGGGGGCGACCAGCCCCAGGCGCACACCCCCCCGATCCACAGCCCCAGCGCCCGCAAATGGCTGCGGGCATAGACCCCGGCCAGCCCATACGTGGTCAGCAGCGCATCCAGTGCCGGGGCCTCGGCAGAGACCAGGGGACGAGTTTGCTCCAACAACGCGGTATCGATCATGCGCTTCCTGCCCCCTACCGCCCGCGCCCACCCCGGCTTGAGCGGGGTTTCCACGCGCCGCTAGCGGGAAATTGTCAATTGATCGGTCAAAATGCTTGCAAAGATCGGCCTAACGATGTATTATAGGGCCGGATGAACGGTTACCAATGACCCGGGTGCTCAACCGTTGTCCCGCCCGATGGCGGGGGCGGCAGAGCTAGTGTGGTCGCTGCAACGCTAATCTTTGGCAGTGTCGCCAGGTCAAACTCGTGGAGGCGCAGCAGACCGAGTGTCTCCACCTGGGCGCGCACGACCTGGGCCGCGACGATGAGCGGGGTCAATTCCACCCCCATACAGGTGGGAGCAAACGGTTGGAGGTAGGCTACTCCGGACGCTAAGAGGTTCAGCGTCCCCCGGTAGTTACCGTTACGCAGGTGATAGAAGGCGACCCCAATCTGGAGGATGCCCTGGTAGAGCCGGCGAATGGACCCCGGCTCATGCATCCAGATCGCTTCGAGCGTTTCATGGCACTCGAAGTAGGCACCCTCATTAAATTCGGCAATACCCGCCAGCAGTGCCGCCGGGGGGGCATCCAGACATGTCGGGGACATCAGCGATCCTCGGTACCGGGCGGGGCTTCCCGACGGGTGATCAGGTGCAGCGGGTCCCCACCCCACGAAAAAGAAGCTGGTATGCTTCTTGCTTGTTCGTTGAACGTGCCGCAGGCGATAAGGCGCCGCTTGCGTTGGGGCGCACCACACACGTCCTACCCATCATCACCAGGGAGGGTCCATATTCATGGCGCACTGGAAATTGCTCTTGAGCCGCCTCATGTTCTCCACCATTTGGGTTGTCATCCTCACCGGACTAGGCGCGTTTTTAGGTGCAATCGTTGGCGTGATTGTCGATCTGATGCTTCAGGCACTACTGGGAATGCCTGCGCCGGATCAAGTTGTGCCCGCCATCATGCTTGCGGGCAGCGGATGGGCGTTCTTGTGGGCCATGCGGGTGGCGATTGTTCACCGCAGCGTGGTCGGAAAGATCCCGTCGGGCGTCTAAACCCCCACCCCGCCAGCCTTCTACACGACCCCCACTGGTGCTGCCACAGCATCGGGCGGGGGCGTTTTCATATCCGCTAGCCGTACCTCCCCCAGTCCTCTCCCGACCCTTGTGCTGACGCAGCAAGAGATGTGCCAGGCAGCCGCTCCCTCAATAAACACCATTATATACTCAAAATACACCTATTATTACCCATTTTTTCACTTATCGGGACCATCGGGCAAACCTCTCCATCCAGAGGCGTAGGCCGGGCGGGACTAACGGCGGCTACCTATGTGCCACTTTGCCTGCCCAGCTTCCGCCTGCCCGCCGATGTATCTTCCGCCCCGATCTGCGATAATAAGAGGGTCAGGACGGATAGGGTTTGTACAAAACAAACAGACTGGACGGCCTGCACACCACCGATGATCAAAGGAGAGATCAACCATGTACACGAATACATACATCCTGGAGCGCATCAGCCCGCAATGGCAGCAAGCACGGCGCGCCGACGCACAGCCCAGCCGCCTGAGCAACTGGCTTCAGAACCTGCGCTTGCAGCGCCCCGCCCGCTAACAACCCGGCCCTTCAGGCCCCCGAACATCGAACAGACCATCAAGGAAGATCAAGGACGAAAGGAAGCACGACAATGATGCAGAATGAAGTGATCATGCAGAGCTTGACCCGGCAGTGGCAGCAGGAACAACGTGCCCACGCCGACCAGCACCGCCTCCAGACCTGGCTACACAACCTGCGCAAGCTGCGGCCCCAGGCAGGGCGCTAATGCGCGACACGCAAGTGGACACTCGGACGTAACGGGCGACTTTTCTCGGAAAGGTCGCCCGTTAGGATTCCCCGTCCCTCATCGCTCATCGCGCATCGCTCATTCCTCATCGCGCATCGCTTGTTTGTACGTCGCCGCGTTCTCCACGTAGCGCCCCGCGCTGCCCATGATGCGGTCACGCTCCTCAGCCGTGAGCGGGCGCACCACCCGGCCCGGCACCCCCAGCACCAGCACCCCCGGCGGGATCGTGCTACCTTCGGGCACCACCGCGCCCGCGCCGATGATCACGTCGTCGCCTATCACGGCGCGGCTGAGCACCACCGCGCCCATGCCGACCAGCACCCGGTCGCCCAGCCGCGCCCCATGCACAATCGCCCCGTGGCCCAGCGTGCAATCGGCCCCCAGGATCGTCGGGGTGCCCGTATCGCCATGCAGCACGCAGCCATCTTGCACGTTGGTGCGCGGCCCGATCCAGATCGGGGCGATGTCGCCGCGCAGCACTACGCCAAACCAGACGCTGGCCCCCGCCCCCAGCGTCACCCCGCCGATCAGGGTCGCCGTAGGGGCCACATAGCTGGACGGGTCGAGCGTGGGGCGCTGATCCTTGTAGGGGTAAAGGGGCATCGGGTGTAAACCTCCTCAGTCGGGCGGCGGAGGCAGACCGGGCTAGCGGGGTAGCCGGGATGCACCCTCTGCCGCCGGTG
>JBBSAN010000169.1:0-10760 GCA_038252265.1 Chloroflexia bacterium | reverse complement strand
CCCTGATCCCTGATCCCTGCTCCCTGATCCCTGATCCCTGCTCCCTGCTCCCCTGCTAAAACCCAAAATCCAAAATCCCGCCAGCCAGGGCACGAACAACGCCGCCTGCGGTTTCGTCGCCAGCGCCAGCCCGCCCAGCACGCCCGCCAGGATCGGGCGACGATCCGCCACGGCCAGGAACAGGGCGACCAGCAGCCCCAGCACGATCCCATCCACTTGCCCCCAGTAGCCGGAGGTGTAGATCAGCGCCGGGTTCAGGGCATAGGCGGCGGCCCCGGTCAGCGCCCGCCCGGCCCCGAGCCGCCGCCGCAGAGCGAAGAACAGCAGCGCCGCCGTGCCCAGGTCGGCCAGGATCGGGTTCAGCTTCTGGAGCATGAAGAACGTGGGATCGAGCGCATCGGGCGGCCAGGGCTGCCCGGCCCCCTCGGTGAGGGCACGGTGCAGCAGGCCATCGAGGGCCAGGGGATAGAGATACGCGGGGGGGTAGTTGAGAATCAGCGCGTCACGGGTATAGAGGCCGCCGAAGCCTTCGGCTACTGCACTGTCGCCCCAGTGCTGAAAGTCGAGGTTGTCCTGCCGCGATCCGGCCACCGGCACGAACACCAGCCGCAGCGCCAGCCCCACCAGCAGCAGCAGGACGAGTGCGGATTGCGAAGTGCGGAGTGCGGAGGGTTGCGGAATGACATCCGGCGTTGGCAGAGGTTGTCTGGATAAGGCCACAAGGCGTATAATACGCCTCTACCCCGCAACACGCAACTCATAACGCGCAACTCGCAACTCAGGAGGGGAATATGCCGGGGCAATTCCTGCCGACCGAGCAAGACTTGATCATGATGGTTCGCATCACGCTGGCCTTTGTGCTGGGCGGTGTGGTCGGCTGGGAGCGCCAGCGGGTGCGGCGGCCCGCCGGGCTGCGGACGCACATGCTGGTGGCGGCAGGTGCCGCCGCTTTCACCGTCGCCTCGATCTACGGGTTCGCCGGGTACGGCACGGTGCGCGACCCGGCCCGCCTCGCCGCCCAGATCCTGACCGGCATCGGCTTCATCGGCGCGGGCGTCATCTTCCACGACCGCCAGCAGACGCGGGGGCTGACCACCGCCGCCAGTATCTGGATTGTGGCCGCCATCGGCATCATGGCCGGGACGGGCCTGGTCTGGGTCAGCATCTTCACCACCGCCCTGAGCTGGTTCGCACTCCGGATCCTCAAGCGGATCGAGCCGTCCCCCCCGCCCCTGCCGCCCAAGCGCAAGAAGAACGGGGATGCCGACACCAACAGTCAGCCCGAAATCCGCTTTTAGAGGCGTTAGAAATTAGAAGTTAGAAATTAGAAGTCAGCTAAACGGTCTGATAAAAGCTGACTTCTAACTTCTGACTTCTAATTTCTGACTTCTCGTTACGCCAGCGCCTCAACGCCGGTCGCCTCCAGCGGGCCGAGGTAGCCCTCGTAGATGAAGTTGATCAGGTTTTCGGCCACGGCGTCGGGGTCCACCGGCACGCGGGCCTCGCCGGTTTCGACGGCACAGCGCGCCACCGCCGCCGCCACGTTGGGCGACACCCGGTAGTCCAGCGCCTTGGGGATGATGAATTCGGGGTTGAGCATCTGATCCGTGACCATCCCGGCGATGGCGTGGGCGGCGGCGATCTTCATCGGGTCGGTGATGTTGCGCACCCGCGCATCGAGCGCGCCCCGGAAGATACCGGGGAAGGCCAGCGAGTTGTTCACCTGGTTGTTGAAGTCGCTGCGCCCGGTGGCGATCACCGCCGCGCCCGCCGACCGGGCCAGGTCGGGCATGATCTCCGGCGTGGGGTTCGCCAGGGCAAAGATGATCGGCTTGCGGGCCATACTATAGATCATCTCCAGGGTCAACACCCCCGGCGCGGACACGCCGATAAACACGTCGGCCCCGCGCAATGCCGTCGCCAGCGGCCCGCGCACGCCGCCCCGGTTGGTCACGCGAGCGATATCTTCCTTCAGCCAGTTCATATCGTTCGGGCGACCCTCGTAGACCGCCCCGGCCCGGTCGCAGAGGATCACATCCGACACGCCGACGGCCATGAGCAGCTTGGTGCAGGCGATACCCGCCGCCCCCGCGCCGTTCATCACCACGCGGATCTGCGACATCTCCTTGCCGACCAGCTTGAGCGCGTTGATCAGCCCGGCCAGCACGACCACAGCAGTCCCGTGCTGGTCGTCGTGGAAGACCGGGATATCGGTCAGGTGGCGCAGCCGCTCTTCGATGGCAAAGCAGCGCGGCGCGGCGATATCCTCCAGGTTGATCCCGCCGAACGTCGGTTCCAGCGCCAGGACAATATCCACGATCTCGTCCACATCCTGCGTGGCGACACAGATCGGGAACGCCTCCACCCCGCCGAAGGTGTTGAACAGGATCGATTTGCCCTCCATCACCGGCAGTGCCGCTTCGGGGCCGATATTGCCCAACCCCAGCACGGCAGAGCCGTCGCTGACGATGGCGACCAGATTGCTCTTGGCGATCAACTCATAGGCCCGGTTCGGGTCGCGGGCAATCGCCACGGCGGCAGCCAGCGAATAGGGCGGCATGTAGAGCATGTCGAGGATCGTTCGATCCACAATGGGCACATGGACCTTCACATCGAGCTTGCCCTGGTAGCGGCGGTGGAGGTCGAGCGCGTCCTCGCGCAGGGTCATCGCCGCGCGGTGCGGCATCTTGGGCAGCACCCGGTTGTCACGCTCGTAGATGAAGCGCCGGGTGTTGGCTGCGATCCGCTGGGGGTCGGAGTCTACCTGGGCCAGTCCCTCCTGGTGGGCCACAGCAGCCACAGCAGTGGCGATGGCCGGGCCGACACGGAAATCGAGCACGGGCGGCAGGATATACTCGGCGGACAGTTGGTCCGGCTCGACCAGTTCGGCCAGCGCCTCGGCGGCGGCCAGGGCCATCGCCGGAGTGAAGCGCCGGGCGCGCACTTCGAGCAGCCCCCGGAACACGCCAGGATAGACCAGCGCCGAATTGATCTCGTTGGGATAGTCAGCGCGGGCGGTGGCGACGATCTTCGCCCCGGCGATCCGTGCCGCGATGGGGTTGATCTCCGGGTCGGGCAGCGCCAGGGCCAGCACAATCGCCCCTTTTGCCATCGTCGCTACCATCTCCGGCGAGACAATACCGCTGACCGACACGCCGATCAGCACGTCGGCTCCGGCCAGCACGTCGGCCAGGCTGCCGGTGACGCGCTCCGGGTTGGTCCGCTCGGCCAGCTTTTCGCGCCACGAATCCAGCCCGACGCGCCCCGGCACCAACGCGCCGTGGCGGTCACAGACGATGATCCGCCGCGCCCCCGCCGCCAGCAAGAGATCGGCGCAGCCCATGCCCGCCGGTCCCGCCCCGATGATGACGATGCGAATCCGCTCCAGCCGCTTGCCGGTCAGCTTCAGCGCGTTTTGCAGCGCGGCCCAGACGATCACCGGGGTCATCTGCTGGCGGTTTTGCAGCACCGGGATCGGCATGTCCTCTTCCTGCAAACGCTCCAGCACCTCGAACGCCTGGGGCGCATCAATCGCCTCCAGGCAGACCGCGCCGAACGTGGGGGCGATGCCCTTCACCACCTGCACGATCTTGTTGGGGTCCTGGGTCGCCAAGCCGATCGGCAAGGCGTTCACCCCGGCGAAGGTGCGGAACATGACCGACTCGTCTTCGAGCAGCGGCATGGCCGGGAGCGGCCCGGCGTTGCCCAGGCCCAGCACGGCGCTGCCGTCCGACACCAGGGCAATCGTGTTGCCCCGGCAGGTGTATTCAAAGGAGAGATTGGGGTCGGCGGCGATTTCGAGGCAGGGTTCAGCGACGCCGGGGGTGTAGACCAGGCTCAACACGCCGCTATCTTTAATGGGCATCTTGCTGGCAACGCCGATCACCCCGCGATACTTGCGGCGGTAGGCCAGGTTCTGAGCGCGGGCCGATTCGGAATCCATAAGCACGGTCCTCTCTGACGGTGGCTGTGGGGGAGAAACACAAAAGGGCACCACGACGCCAGAGGGGCGGGGTGCCGCCGCGGGTCATTCCGCGGTCGGCGCGACACGGCATTGTGCGTCGCCAACGTTAATTATAGAACGCGGGGCGGCGTTTGACAAGGGTACGCAGGTCAGATCCAACCATGAACCCCGCGTACCATGTGTAGGATCTGGCTCCCGCGCCCGCAAGGAGCGGGCGGGGGTGAGGGAGGATCGCGCCTATCCGACGGGTTAGCACCAATGACCTTTCGCCCCATCCCTGCCCGCTCCCTGCGGCACCGACGCTTGCCGCCCGGCGCACCCCATGCTATAATCCCCTCCGTAGGAGGGCAGCAGTGCAACAGGAAACCGCCGATCCCGGTGCCGCCAGGGGGCCGGGGCGCGATGGGCTGGTGAGCCTGGGCCTGACCCTGGCGACCCTGGCGATCTACAGCCGCACGCTGGCCCCCGGCCTGGGCGGCTCGATGGATAGTGCCGAGTTCCAGCAAGCCGCCACCCGTCTGGCCCTCGCCCACGCCACTGGCTACCCGCTCTACTTGCTGCTGGCGCGGGGCGCGATTGCGCTGATTCCCTTCGGTGCCCCCGCGTTCCGGGTCACCGTGCTGTCGGCCATCTTCGGGGCGCTGGCGGTCGGGGTGCTCTACGCCTTGATCCGGCGGATCACCGGGCACCGCAGGGCGGCCCTCGCCGCCGCAGGCCTCTTCGCCCTCCAGCCCGTGCCCTGGGCCACCGCCAGCGTAGCCGAGATCAACACCTTCAACACCCTCCTGATCGGCAGCATGTTCCTGGCCGCCGTGGCCTGGGCCGAGGGGCAGGTGCCCTTCTGGCTGGTGGGCGGAGCGATCGGGCTGGCGGCCAGCCACCACCGCACCGCGCTGCTCTATGTGCCCCTGGTGCGCCTCTGGCTGGTTTGGGTGGGACGGAAGGCAGGAGGGCGCCGCCCCGGCGGACGCGCTCTGCTGACGGCGGGGCTGCTGACCGCCCTGCCCTTTGCCGCCTACCTCTATCTCCCCCTGCGCGCCGCCACCACAGCGTGGTACGACAATAGCTGGCACGGCTTCCTCAACGAGGTGCTGGGCAGCAGCGCCCTCCCCACCATCGAGGCCACCTTGAGCCGCCCCCTCGGTCCCCGCCTGCAACTTATCTTCGGCCAGGAGGCGTTTCAGGGACCGGCAGGATGGGCGTTGCTGGGCCTGGGAGTATTCGGCCTAATTGTCGGGGTGCAACGCTGGTGGGCGGGGCGGGCGGGCGGATCGTCGCCCGATCCGTGGGGGGCGGCCCGTTTCCGGCTATCCGCGCTGGCGCTGTGTGCCGTGGCCGCAGGGGTGGGTTTTGCCTTTGCCGTGGCCTATGACATCATTGACGTGAGCGACTATCTCGCCGTGCCGCTCTGGTTGTGGACGGTTCCGTTGGGAGTGGGCCTGGCCGCCGTGCTACAGCGCGTCACCAAAACCCTGGAGACGGTATCCCCGGCCCAGCGGCAGGCAATGCGCCTGGCGATGGCGCTGGCAGTCGGCCTGCTCCTGGCCTTCACCGCGAACCGTAGCCTGGCCCGGCAGGATGTCCGGGTGGACTACAGCACGATGGACCGGCACGGCTGGTGGCAGACCGTCCAGGCCCAGCCCTGGCCCGTGAACATGATGTTGATCGGGGACTCGGTCCAGATCAACGAGGCGCTCTATTTACAACAGGTGGAAGGCTGGCGGCCTGATGTGCAGCTCTTTTTGCTCGATGATGTGCTGGCGGGCAATACCATTCCGCAATGGTTGGCCGAGGGCCGCCCGGTCTACCTGCTGGGCCAGTACGACGCAGTGGTGCAGCACTACAACGCGGAGCCACACGGCCCGCTCTGGCAGATCACCGGTCCCGCCCGCGCTACGGCCAACCCCGGCCTGACCCATCCCCTCGGCTGGCACTACAGCGACAGCATCATCCTGCGCGGCTACACGCTGGCCCCCGATCCGCCTGTGGTGGCACCGGGGGGCACAGTACACCTCACGCTCTACTGGCAGGCCGCCACGCGCATCCTGGCCCGCTATACGGTCTTCAACCACATCATTGACGCCCAGGGGAACAAGATCGGCCAGCAGGACGATGAGCCAGCGAAGGGTTTCCATCCCACCATCACCTGGCAACCGGGGGAGCTGATCACCGACACGTTCACCATCGCCATCCATGCCGATGCCGCGCCGGGCACCTATCGCCTCATGTCGGGCTTCTATGATGTGACCAGTCTCCAGCGGCTGCCGGCGGGCGGGGAGCACGGCGAAGCCCTGAGCGACTATCCCCAACTGACCCTGATCACGATCAAGTAGCGCTGGGAACGGCTAGAGGGTCACCCCCGTGAGCGGCGGCCCATCGGCCTCCCAGCGAATATCGAGGGTGTAGGCTTCGAGGCCGGTGGCCTGCGCCGTCCAGGTGACACCCTGCCCTCCGGCGACCTCGACCGCCGGGACCACCAGCCCGGCCACAAACGGCGGATGGCGGGGATCGCCGTCAGCGCTGATAAGGAAATCACACAGCCCGCGTTGGGTCAGCGTGTGCGCGCCGAACTGTGGGTTCAGGTTCAGCAGGCGTGTCATGAGGTGGAGGGCGCGCTGGGGGGTAGCCTGGCCGATGGGGGCCGAGAGGATGCGGCCCACAATCGTCGCGCCCCAGCCGATAAAGGTTGCCCGCCCCAGGCGATACAGATGGTCCTCGCGCGTGCCCGTCCAACCCAGCACGGTAGGCACGACCTCCTCCAGGACATCCCGCACAGCCCAATCATAGTGGGGTTTGGGCCGCTGCGGGTCGTACCCCACCGCCTTTGCCAACGCGGCCAGCACGGTAGGGTTCTCTAACACGCCGGCCCCACGCAGCGAGGCTTCGATGCTGGACTGGTCGAGGGTGCGCTTCGGCATCGCGGTAGACATGGATCCTCCAACATCCCCGATCCGCCGGAATCGGGTGGGTTACGGCGAGGAATAGCTAAAGTTGGGTGGCTAGACTACGACGCGGCGGACCTTGCGCACGCCGGGCTTGAGGAGTTCCTTGATCTGGGGGATCGCGGCGCGGGCAGCCTCTTCGCCCCGCTGCACGAAGAGGTCCAGGTGCTGCGCTTCCAACGCGCCATACATGCCCACCTTCGGTGCGATCAGCACGTCGTAGGGGTTCATCTTCAGTACGGCGATTTGCGCTTCCATGATCTCGCGCATACTCTGGTAGATCTCGAAGATGCTGGGCGGGCGACCGGGGCCGACCCGCTGGCGCACGCCGCGATAGAGCCGTTCCTCCACCTGGGGGATGACGTTGGAGGCGATGATGATGTCGGCTCCGGCGGCGTCGAGGGTCTGACAGGGCACCGGGTCCACCGCGCCACCGTCGACCAGGAAATCATCGTTGTGCAGCACCGGCTCAAACACGCCCGGCATCGAGAAGCTGGCGCGGGTGGCGTTGGAGAGCGGGCCTTCGCTGAACACCACAGGCCGTCCGCTGACTACTTCAGCAGCGACGACAAAATAGGGGATTTCGAGATCCTCAAAGCGCTTGCCGCCGGTCCAGCGTTCCAGCCACTTTTTGGCCCCCATGCCTTTCAACATCCCGGAGCGCGGCATGGTGAAGTCCCACGAGCGCCAGCCGGTGCGGAAATGGAGCAGGCGGGCGAACTCCTGGCCCATCCGGTAGAGATCATCGGCACTGTGCCCCGCGACGTAGGCGCTGCCCAGCACCGCCCCCATACTGGTCCCGGCCAGCAAATCAATGGGGATCTTCTCCTGCTCCAGCACGCGCAAGACGCCGATATGGCCCAACCCGTGCGCCGCCCCGCTGCTCAAGGCCAGGCCCACCGACCGCCCCAGCAAGCGCCGGGCGAGCCGGTCACGGTCGCGCTCGGCCCGCGCCACATCATAGTCCGAGTCGTGGGAACCACGGGTCAGCCAGAACTTCTTGGGCGGCAGCGAGCTTTTCAAGACCCAATGGCTGGTGCGGTGCCCAAAGACGAGCACCACCTCGCACAGGTCCAGCACCTGGGCCATATAGGGGCCACCGCTATCGGGCAGGCGGACCAGGAGGTGCGTGTACTTTTGCAGCAGGCGCGAGACGATCTCGCTGAAGTCGCCGCTGCTGACCTCCACCGGCACGTCCATCCGGGCCACATCGCCCTGGAGCGTGACCACATCATGGAACGGGTCGGAGGGATCGACCGTGCTGCACTCGTCGCCTGTCTCGATCACATCCACCAGCAGCACGTTGTGCGAGCCGAGTTCCGCCACCCGCTGGGCCAGCAGGAACGTCTCGTCGGGCGTGCCCACGACGCCGATTAGCCGCCGCACGTCCTCGCTCACGCCATAGATGCGCTGGTGGTCGGAGGCGAACAGGCGCTGGGCCAGGCTGCGACTCAGGCCGATGGCGAGGCTGGGGTGATCGCGCAACGCATCGTCAAATTCTTCTTTGGATAGCACCCACAGTTCGGCGTCAATGCTAACGACCACACCCACGCTGCGGGGTTCGCCGGTGAGCAGCGACATTTCGCCAAACTGATTGCCCGGTCCCAGCGTCGCCAGGGTCAACCGTTGCGTCGCCACGTCGGACACCACCTTGACCTGCCCGGTTTCGATGATGTACATGGCATCGCCGGGGTCGCCTTCTTTACAGACCACCGTGCCCTTCGCCGCACGCTGGAAATGCAAGCGCGCCGCCAGGTGTTGCAGCTCTTCCAGCGGCAACTCGCGGAACAGCTCCAGCCGCTGCAACGAGGTGGGCGACAGGTGCTGCCGGATATGGTCATCCATACTTGTGCTCATACGATTATGCCTGAAAAGCCGTGAAGTTCTGCCGCGCACGGCTTAATGATGGAACAACCGTGATAATTATTAGGGCGTCAGTAGGACTTAGTTTAGCAACAACCTCAATCGCCTCATCGTTAAGCGTCTTGTAGCGGCCTACAATTCTTACAATCACCGAAATCGCTTGTATATTGACCTACCCAGTTGATCAGTTCCTGCCTGTCTAGCGAGCATATCTTCTTAAAGTCCTTAGATGCCCAGTTCGTCCGCTTTGAGGTTGTGATAAAGATGCAGGATGCTCTGTGCAGCATCTCCCGGAAGCCACCTCGCTGCTTTGGCGCATTGATGACGAACCCGGTTGGGTTAGCATGGCACCATTGTAGATACTCTTTGTCACCATGTCCGGGACGGCCATCAAAGATTACCATTGTCGTCATCTGCTGCTGCCTTCCATCAACTGACGAGAGATTTTCACCAAGCGGTATTGGTGAGTCCGCTTGTTCGGGGAACAGGATAATAACTCGTATCCGCATCGGCCCGGCAATAGGCAACGGCACGTCTAAATGCAGACGATGTTCCGCGTCCACCGACCCTTCCACTTCAATTGCTTTTAGGATCGGTAGGATCGGTAAATTTGTAACTTCCCCCGCCCCAGGAGGGCCGCCCCTCCGGTTGCGGGAAGTTACAAATTTACGGACCCTTCGTATGACTTCTATTGCAGTTCCTGTCTGTAATGGGCACAACGACCAAAATGCCCCCCATGCGGAGGCAGCTTCATTGTATACCCCTCCTTGCAGCTTTGTCAACAGCAAAGCGGCGATTTACGTCAAGATTGTAGTATTCTTCCGCCGCCGGATCGGGGGCGCGCGTGGTTGACAAGGCCCCGGCGGAACGCTTATACTGGCCCTGGCGTCCACCCCCTCATAGTTGAATAAGGAGTCAATGATGACCCCCTCGCACACCACGAACATGCCCACCACCCTTGCCCCAACCGATAACACAGCGCAAGAAACCATCCGCCGGTTACGCGCGGTGATGGTCGAGAAGTACCGACCCCTCGTCGCCGCTGCCCCCGCCCCCATCCGCATCCAGGCTCGCATGGTCAACGAAGTGATCAGCGAGGCGCGCAAAGCGGGGATCTCCAACGACGTGATCGCCCGCGAGGTGATGAACCGGACCATTGGCGATGTGAATGTGCGCCGCATCACCGAAGTGGTCGGCGGCGTGGATTACAGCACCATCGGTGAAGACCTCGGCCTGATCTTGCCCGGCGAGCGAATCAACGGACGGATCAGCGATGGGCGGACCTACCTGGACCTGCGCGAACGGATGATGCGCTTCGAGCGAATCTTGCTCGAAGAATACGACTGGGACCTGCGGATCTACGACATCTACGCGGTAGGCAACCCCCTGCTGCGCCAGCGGCTGGCGGATCGTTTCCGCGCCGAGTACAGCATCCCCTTGCCGTGGGAACAGACCTACATCAGCATCGGCGCGCTGGATGCGATGGACAAGTCGCTGCGCACGCTGAACATGTACTTCCGCCAGAAGTATGGCGGGCCGGTGGGCTTCGGCTTCCCCGCGCCCGGCTTCGCCGTCTGCCTGTGGCAGGCCGAAAGCGTCGGCATGGAGATTATCAACTTCCGCACCTCCGAGTCGGACAGCTTCAAACTCACCGCCCCGGCCTTGCGCCAGTTGCTGGCCGACCACCCCAACCTCCATGTGCTCTATCTCACCGTGAGCAACAACCCAACCGCGTTCGCCTACAGCCCGGACGAACTGCGCGCCGTGATGGGCGTGCTGCGCGACTCGGGCCGCGAAGTCGCGGTGCTGGCCGACCTGGCCTACATCGGCACCGGCATCCCCGCCGACGACCATGCACGCATCGCGGCCTTCAACGACCCGGACATCCTGGAGCGCACGATCTTCATCAGCAGCCTATCCAAAGTCTACACCCTGACGGGTGACCGCATGGGCTGGGCGGCCACGTTCAACCCCGAATGGGCCAGGGTGCT
>JBBSAN010000168.1:0-10763 GCA_038252265.1 Chloroflexia bacterium | reverse complement strand
GGCCAGCAGATCTCCTGGACCGGGGGTCCGCACGGCTACCCGTATGGTGGCAACCTGACCACCCCGTACGCGGTGGGGCAGGGGTCGGGCATCGACTTCGCCGCGCCGGGGGGCGCGTCGTTCCAGGTGCTGACCATGGCCGCCGGCACGGTGACCGACATCAGCAACTGGGGCGCCGGCTTCGGCTGGCACGTCGCGGTGCGCCACGATGTGGGCGGCACGGTCATGATCTACGCCCACCTGGACCCCGCCCGCATTGGCGCGCACTTCGGGCAGCACCTGGACCGGGGCCAGCCGCTGGCCTGGAGCGGGCGCTCGGGCAACCAGACCGCCGTGCATCTGCATGTGGAGCTGCGTGATGGGCGGGCCACGTGCAGCATCGAGTGCCAGCCGCCGCTGCCCATCCCAGGTAACCCGATCGGCTGGGACACGGGCCTGTCGCTCGACGGGTACGTGATCCGCGGCTACTGGGCCGACCCGGAGGGCGGGCGGGCCTTTAACTACGACGGGTCCGCGGTGCTGGCCGGCCTGCCCCTGCAGACCATCAGCGGGTTCCCGTTCCTGGACGGCCCGCCCGATCACCCGGTGCCCAAGCACGCCGCGGCGGTCGCGGCCGACAGTCTCTTCGTCTGCGACCCGCAGGCCGTCACGTGCGAGGACAACGCGCAGCGGCGCGGCCAGACGGTGTTCGCCTCCAACGACGGCACGTTCGGCACCGCCCCGGCCGGCGTGGGACCCCTGCCGGTGCTCGAGTCGACCAACGTGCTGGTGGGCACACCCATTCCGCCGCCGCCCTCGCCGACGCCCTGCCCCATCACGTACAGCGACGTGCCACCCGACCACCCGTTCGCGTCCTATATCCGCATCATCTCGTGCATGGGCGTGGTCAACGGCTACCCTGATGGCACGTTCCACCCCGGTGCCGGGGCTACCCGCGGCCAGGTGGCCAAGATGGTGGCCGGCGCGGCCGCGTACGACGACGCCATCCCGGCCGATCGGCAGACCTTCAGCGATGTGCCGCCCAGCTACCCGTTCTGGCTCTACATCGAGCGCGTCGCCGGACGCGGCGTGGTGAACGGGTACCCTGATGGCACGTTCCGGCCTGTCGGCGAGGTCACGCGGGGCCAGATGGCTAAGATGGTGGCCGGCGCGAGCGGGATCGCCGACTCCATCGACGCCGATCAGCAGACCTTCAGCGATGTGTTGCCCAGCTCCCCGTTCTGGCTCTACATCGAGCGCGTCGCCGGACGCGGCGTGGTGAACGGGTACCCTGATGGCACGTTCCGGCCTGGCCCCGGGTTGACGCGGGGCCAGGCGGCCAAATTCCTGGTCAATGCGTTCTTTGCCAACGTCTCCGTCCCCTGAAGATGCGAGCGGCTCCAGCCTGGACAGGCGGGAGCCGCTGCCTGGGTCGGCGTGGCGCGCCACCTGTGCGGCGTCCGCGATGCGCCACTGGGCCGTCGAGACCGGCTTCATCGCCCCGCAGATCGTACGGCGGGCGCGAGCTGGCCTGCCTGACCTGGGTGGTCGGCGGTCAGTACATGCGGTAGGACGGCAGCGCGCCCGGGGTTGGGGGCGGCTCAAGCAGGCCGGGGAGTCCGGAGACGGCCATCGGCCCCGGCGAGTAGAACGGCTCCCCGTACGCCACCCCGATCATGGCCCCGAACCAGGCCGCCTTGACCGCGAGGAAGCGCGCGAAGTCGGCGCCGGTCAGGACGGTGGCCGCCAGGAGCAGCGCGTTCTTCTCGCCGGGCCGGACGGTCCGTCCCCGTTCCAGGGCCTCCACAGTGACGGGGCGCACGCCCGCTGCCAGGCACAGGGCCCAGGTGGTCTGATAGCCGTGCTCTTTGCGCAGGGCGCGTAGCTTCTGCCAGCCCTGTGGTTCTTGCGCATTCTCGCTCATGTCGATCCCTTCTTCCGCTTGCGATCTTTCAGCCGCTCGATCTCGTCGGGCGGCGCACCCCGGCGGATCGCCGCACCCACCGCCAACTGCTTGTGGCGCTGCTCGGCGGTCTGGCTCTTCGGCGGCTTGCCGGCGCGTCCCAGGAAGCGCTCGAAGGCGCCCTGCATCCAGGACCACTCGCCCGGCTCGACCTGGAGCACGCGCTGCCAGCGCCCACCGACCAGCGCCGCCCACTCCCAGCGGGTGCGGCCAATAGTTGATACCACTGGCGAACCCCTGCTGAGCGCCTCGCGTCGCGCCCCCCGGACTTGGCAAGCGGCGTCTTTTGCCGTAAAATCGGGGCCGCACGGCCCTGCTACTTGCTCTAATCCGGAGGTGCCCCATGTCCCTGCGCTCCCCGCTCGTCTACCTCATTCCTGCCGAAACGGCGCGCGTCGCCCGCGCCGCCTTGCCCGCCGATGATCCCTACCTGCTCCTGGCCGACGAACTCGGCGTCCTCTACGCGAACCCGCAATTCGCCCGCCTCTTCTCCTTCACCGGCCAGCCCGCGCTCGATCCGGCCCGCCTCGCCGCCATCACCATCTTCCAGTTTATGGAGGGCTTATCCGATGCGCAAGCTGCGGCGGCCGTGGCCCGCAATATCGGCTGGAAGTACGCCCTGGCCCTCGACCTGACCGCCCCCGGCTTCGACCCCTCGGTGCTCTGCGAGTTCCGCGCCCGCTTGCTCGCCGGCGGGCTGGAAACGCTGCTCCTCGACACCCTCTTAGAGCGCCTGCGCGAGCGCGGGCTGCTGCGCGCCCGCGGCCGGGCGCGCACCGATAGCACCCGTGTGCTGGCCGCCGTGCGGACCGTTAGCCGGCTCGTCACCCTGGGCGAGACGCTGCGCGCCGCGCTGAATGCGCTGGCCGGGGTCGCGCCCGCGTGGTTGGCCACCGTGGCTCCCCGTGAGTGGTATGACCGCTATAGCCACCGGGTCGATGAATATCGCTTGCCCAAAGAGGCGGCGGCGCGCGCCGCCTGGGCCGCCAGCGTAGGCGGGGATGGTCAGCAGTTACTGAGCGCCTGCTATGCCGCAGACGCGCCGCGCGGGGTCTGGCAACTGGACGCGGTGCAGGTGCTGCGTCAGGTCTGGCTGCAGCAATTCTACGCCCCGGACGCCGACGGCATCCGGCACTGGCGCGAGGCCAAAGACCAGCCGCCCAGTGGGCACTTGATCCTCTCGCCCTATGACCCCGAAGCGCACCGCTGCACGCACGGGGAGGTCAGTTGGGTGGGGTACAAGACGCATCTGACCGAGACATGCGATGCCGACCTACCGCACTTGATCACCCATAGCGAGACGACCCTGGCGACGACGACGGACGAGCAGGTGCTGGAGCCGATCCACGCGGCGCTGGCGGAGCACAAGTTGTTGCCGGCGGAGCACCTGGTGGACGCCGGCTATGTGGATAGTGCGCGCCTGGTGGGGAGTGCGCAGAAGTACGGGGTGCGGCTGGTGGGGCCAGCGCCGGCGGACACCAGTTGGCAAGGGCGGGCGAAGGCGGGCTACGCCCTGGGGGACTTTGCGATCGATTGGGCGGGGCGGCAGGTCACCTGTCCGCAGGGCCGGCAGAGCGTGAAATGGTCGGAAACGCAGGACCAGCAGGGGCAAGCGATCATCAATATCCGCTTCAGCAAGAAGGCGTGTGGAGCCTGCCCGGTGCGGGAGCGATGCACGCACTCCGGCCAGGAAGGGCGCAACCTGACGCTGCGGCCGCGCACACAGCATGAAGCCTTGCAAGCGGCGCGGCAGCGGCAAGAGACGGCGGAGTTCAAGGCGGAATATGCGGCGCGGGCGGGGATGGAGGGGACGATCAGTCAGGGGGTGCGGCTGGGGGAGCTGCGGCAGACGCGCTATCGGGGAGTGGCGAAGACGCGGCTGCAACAGATCATTACCGCGGTGGCGTTGAATCTGGTACGATTGGTGGCCTGGTGGCGGGGGGAGCCGCGGCGGGGCACGCGGATCTCAGCGTTCGCCGCGCTGGCGGGGCAGGTGCCACTGGCGGGCGGCATAGGGCAACCGTAGCCTGCTCAGCAGGGGTTCGCCAGTGGTATCAACTATTGGCCGCACCCCCCTCGACTCTCCAATACTACGGTACAGCTGCCCGGCGGAAGGCACGAGCGTATCCTTTTGTAACGATCCCACACCAACCCTGGTCTGGTACCTCTGCCTCGATCCTTTTGAGTCGATATGGCACACCCAAAACCCTGTGGCCTGGCCACTGAAATAAGAGCCGGTGGGAATTTCCAGCGGCTCTTGTGATACCCAATTAAGGATCACATAAGTGAATATTGAGTCTCACAAAGTCATACCCATAGAGAAAGGCTCATGAAATCGTGCCCGTCAGGCCAGAGGCCAAGTCTGCTTGTCGGTGGGTCTCTACCGACCACGGCAAGGCGAGTTGATAGGGGTCGGCGTATGTTTCTGGGAGTTCTGTACGATATGAGCGGATCAGATGCTCGTTGGGCCAGTTTTTGACGGAACCGGCGAACACCGCACGCTTGGTACCGACATCCGGTGGCGGAAGGAGGCTCGGCATGGGCCAAACAATAGGTATTCTTCGGTGCGCATTGTTCCGCCGTTGGTGCAAGAAGGGTCTGTCCAAAGACCAGATTCGCTTACCCAGGAAGTTGATCCACTCGCTGTTTCTGTGTTTCTAAACTCGGATTCCACGCTCGCGAGTCCCAATCTAAAAGCACAGAACGCAAAGTGGCCGACTTCCTGGAATGTCAAAAATTTTCTCTATTGTGCGTGGCCGTTCGAGCAGCCGCGCGCGCAGCACCTCCACATTCTCGACTCCAAGCGGCCCCAGGAGCTGCTGGGCGTAGTATTTGTATACAGCCTCCACCAAAGTGGGGTGTCTTGGAGGGCTGGCGCACTCCACGGAGTCCATTGTGCCCCGCGATCCACTTTCGCAGATTGGAGTAACGTGCGCAGGAAGAGTAAGTAATCAGCCGCCGCGAACTGCGGGAACAGTGCCAGCTCGGCTAATCCCCTCTGCGTATGCCGGTCCTCTAACCTATCCGTTGTGCAACCACAGACCAAATCGCCGCGGTGCCGCCCGAATCCGCATGATCGGGGGTGACCCATCGTTGCACTTGGTTATGAACCCACCATCTATGCCGCCTGTTGGCGATCAGCCACCCCCAACCCCCATCGGGCTTAGATCGCTGCTCCATTGATGGATCTGACCCGCGTATCTTCATGTGTTTTGAGCATTGGCTCTTAACCTTGCTCGATGGTATTGGTCTTTGAATTGTTGGAGAGCTGCACGTTGTAGTTCTGACGTGGCTAGGTTTGCAGAGATACTCTGCACTTGATCAAAGGCTTCTTCCACATTTAGATATTGGATCAAACCTTCCCAGTCAAAGCGGGCTTTCGTCAGATTAGCAACCTGCTCCGCTTTTGGCAGTTCAAGCATTCGTGCTAAAAACACGGCAAGGTTTTCATCATTATTTCTGATAATGTGCTGTACCCAGTCTTTAGGGGATCGTGTATCTTTTTGTTCCAGACGGGGTCCTGCAATCCATGACCAGAGATCCAGAACGTGTAGTAGATTCCGTACCTGAAGCAAGTCGCCTGTTCGCGCAGCTAGTTGAATTCTCTCTAGAACCAGTTTTTCTAAGCTATCAAGATGCTCCCCATTGATGATCCGGTCCGGCTCAAAGAGACCCTGATTACCATATCTTTCGTGTTCCCAACGCAGTTGCTGCATCACTTCCACCACAGTCCCTAAAGAAGTGCTAGCCTGTATTGTCTGTTCTAACAGCATCAGCTACAAGTTAAGGTTTTCAGACGCTTGTCAAGGGGCTACAGAATGAATTTACGCACCAAATTTGCGCTGATGGCCGCTGCTCCGGGGGCAGCCCTCCCGTTATCTGCTGGGTGCCCCCTGGACACAGTCCCTGAAAGCACCGAATCCGGCGACAACTGACTCGCTGACCGACGGGATCCACGCCGTATAAGCCATCTTGACAAACGGCGAAAAACCTTAACTTGTAGCTGATGTTCTAACAGTTTATATCTTTCCGCCTCTTGCACTAGTGCAGGCTGGGGAACATCACTGTATATTCCGCGCTGTTGTTCCACAAATCTACGTCTCTCCCATTTTGCCTCATGCTTTAAAAGGGTAATCACAACATCGCTAGTCGCGCTACTTAGGGCAACAGCCCACGAGCTTATTTCAACTGCGCGTAGTAGCTCGTCACCTTTGCTGAGCAAGACTTCTATAAGCGCAGGAACTCCTGTGAGCCTTTCGGGATAAGTTGCGATTACATAAAGGCCCTGCTCAGCCTTTGTATAAGATGCATCTCGCACAATTGCTGCCAGGTAGCTTATCAGGCCTGATGGATCGGTATTTGCCAGATCCAGTATTCGGCTACGCTCCGCCTGCCGAAGCATATCTGTCGAGATCGCAAATCGGAAATACGTATCGAAATGAATGGGGCTACAGATACGAAATTGCTTATCCCACTCGGATGTTGAGTCGCTTCTAACTTCTGTGTTGGTCCGTGCAGATATTAACTTAGGAAAGAGGTACTCCAGTAGTTGCAAAATCTCAAAACGATCCCTCTCTTCTATCTGCTCTAGTATCCTATCATAATATGTTGGTTCGGCTTCAAGATCTCTTGATGAAGGGCTCCCGAAAATGGTATCTATTGGAGCGGGACGGGTCCTGAAAACGTTAGATCCAGCAAACGCGAATGAGTGCTGACGCACTACGTTATAGATGACCGGGGAAAAAACTCGAAGCGTTTCAATTCCGACGAGATCGATGTCATTAACTTCGCCTGCGACAGCTGGATATGTGATTGCCACCGCATTCGCCAAACGAAACACATCACGCGGTGTTGCTAATAGCCGGATTGCAGCCTCATATCCTTCCTCTAACATTCCCCAACTGCTCGCTTCTGGAATTGCTGGCAAAATTTCGCGGAGTTGTGTAACAAACAATTTACGAATTCCATCCTTCGCAGGAAGTGGTAGCTCGATTGGCACCTGCACAATCTTTTCAAGATACTCTTCACCTGGAATATTTTGTGTGTCAGTCAAAGCGTTGACTACGACCTTCTTATCAAACGCCAGCAAATATATGATATTGGGAAAATTTGCCACAGCCTTGACTACACGGAACAACTGGCGGATCTCGTCTGCGGTCAGCCGATCAATATCATCAATCACTACTACAATGCGCTTCCCTGCCTTGCGGAGCTTCTCTTCCAACCGCCGTTTCAAGTCGGGTATGCTCTGGTTGTTGACTGCGTCTAAATGGTTTGCTACTGCCCCACCAGCGGCTTTTCCTAGAGTTTCACTCCTGCTAACCGTTTCTGTCACAAAGGTTGTCGCGCTGGATAGAGCACCTGAGTACTTAGTGAGCGCCTTGCGAATATCCTTAAAACTTTTGTCATCCTCCAAAGCAGCTTGCAACTCTCGGAAGAAGATGCGGGCTAAGTCCTCATGGCCGGAAAACCACCACGGGTTGAAATGGACAATAATTGGTTCCTTCTGCTTATCTGCCCCTGACAAGTGCGTCAATGTATGCTCGATAAACCCTACGAATGTGGATTTGCCCGACCCCCACGCTCCATAAACCGCGATTACCAATCCGTCAGTAGGGGCCATGCGGACAAGACTAAGCGCTAGATGCATAGCGAACGGCGCGTAGCCCAGTTGATCCTTCGCAGGATCTATGAAGGATAAATCTGCAGATAGCAGAGGTTGCTTGTTAGGATTTTCGGTCATACTGTTCGCCTACTCCCTATAACAAAAGGGAGTCCGATTCGGACTCCCCCGCCTGTGCTGCGAGGGCCTCAGTAATACGGGCCACTAGACCTCATAATGGGCGCGTACCTGCTGGTGAAACACTTCTGCTTGCTGTAGCTGGCGTTGGGCGACCTGTAGCTGTAGCTGCAAACTGGCGAGGTCTAAGGTGTATTAGCGTAAGTTTCCTGCGACTAGCGAGCAAATCACGTTTTGGCGATCAAAAGTGAGCACCTTTCAGTATCACGGGCTTGATCCTGCTCACGTTCTTGCTGCTGGTGGCTGGCGCGCCCGACCTGGCCGCAAGCGTGGTCCGCCATTGGCCCTTTGTTCCGTAAGATAGGATCCCCCTCCGCCGGCAAAGATGCGGCCCGGGGGGGATCTACCGCCCCCCCCGGGTGCATCTCTTTGGCAAAGGTTCCCCTCCGCCTTCTCCTACTGAGTGGTCGTAGAAAGGGCGATCGGCGCTGCTTATAGACTGATTGGTGGCTCGCCCACTGAAATCGGCGCAGCGTCGCCCCCCGGGGTCGTTCCCTCCCCTCCGGTGGTGGTCGGATTACCCGCCGTTGGCTCGGTGGGACCGCCGGTCGCGTCCGCCGCTACTGGCGCGGCCCGCACTTCGGTGGGCGCGGCCTCCGCTACCGCGACCCGCCATTCCGCGCACAGGTGGGCCGCTTGGATCCACTCTGTGTCCGTATCTAGCGCCCGGATAAGCCACCCCGTCGGCGGGAGGCTGGCGCGGACGGCTTGGGCGGCCCGCTGCCGGGCACCAATATCCTCCAGGGACCACTGCGCGCGGTAGCGCGTGAGCACCACCCGGACCCGCTGCCAGAGGGCGGTCATAGCCGCTTGTTCGATGATCTTGAGCGTCCCCAGCGACGTGGTTGCCTCGGGTGCGACTTCGGTCAGGTGGGTCACAATCGTGCCGCGCACCCGGTACCCGCGCGCCCCGTATTCCCGCTCGGCGCGTGTCACCTGGTTATGAGCTTGCCCCACATCTTTGGCAGTGATGGCGTGGCCGGGTACATGCTCGATCTTCGCCTCAAAGGTCACGACTTCGTGGCTGTTGCCAAACACCCCCCGCCAGCGGCAGTCGGTGGCCGCCTGATGCTTGGGACGCGCCGTCTGATAGCCTAAAAGCGTGCCGAGTTGGGTGAGCCCTTGTTGGTACTGGGCGTGGCTGCGACTCGTTAACAGGGCGGTGAGGTCATTACTCCACCGTTCAAACCGGTCGCCGCGGGTTCCCAGTTGCTCCAACAGATCATCAAACGCCTGGAGCACGATCAGCCCGTAATCGTGCTGGAGCAGCGCCGTGGTCGCGGCATCATCCTGCATGGCGCGGTTATAGGAGGCCCACATACGGTTAAACCAGGCACTCTGGCCTCCCCGCCGCAACGCCTCGGCCAAGACTTCCAGCGCCCGCTCGCGGGCGACGGGATCCTCTAACCGCGCCTGGAGATAAAGGGCTTTCGCCCACTGCCAGCCGTGAAAGGCTCCCACCTCAATCAGATTTGCGGCGCGGGCGGCCTGCCAGCACGCTTCAAACCGCCGGGCGGCGATCTGGTAATTCCCGCTGTCGAACAAGGCCGTCCAGCCGAGCACCTCGTCGGCGGCCGTATCCGGCCCGGCGGCGGGCGGCGGAGCGGTGGGCACTTCGGCCTGATACGCGTGCAGATCGGCATCATAGTCGGCAAAATCGCCTTGCAAGAAGCGGGTCATGCGGCCGACCAGGGTCTCGATCGGTTCCTCGGCCAGATCCTGGGCCATGTCGACTTCGGCCATAACATTCTGAGGCAGGCCGATCCGATTGGAATCCCGGCTAAAATGCCGGGTGAAGCGCGGATCCGCCAGCAGGTAGACGCCGAAGTCTTCCGCCGACCGGTTACAGCGGCCTAGCGCCTGGATGATCCGCTGGTTGAGCCGCCGCTGCATAAAGCTGGCATCCCGCAGGTACGCGGTGAGGAACTCCTCCTGCGGATTGATGGCGCGAGGCAGCGTATACAGCACGACCAGCCGGCATTCGTCGGCGCGGAAATCCATCCCATCAAAGCGGCCCGCAACAAACAGATGGCCCTGTACCGCGTGCTTGAACTCCTCCATTTCATCACCCAGAGGCGTCAACAGCCAGGTCGGATGGCCGACCAGGCCCTGTGTATTGAGCCATTCGCTGACCTGCGCCTGGAGCCGCAGCGCCTCGGCTTTGCTCGCACACAACCAGACGCTTTTCGGCTGGATGCGCAGGGCGGCGAGGAGGATGTCGCGCAAACGTGGGGTCAGCGCTGCGGCAGCGTCCGACGGGGGGGACGCGTCGGGGCCCGCAGAGCGCTGCAAGATGATCAACCGCCGGCCGGCCGTCGTTTCCGTATAGGCGGGGGGCACGGTCATCTTGCGGATGGGGCGGGTGCCCAGGCGGCGGCTCAAGTCGTCCGGATCGCCCACCGTGGCGCTCATGTAGAGGCGTTGGCTCGCGCCGGTGTAATGGGCATTCGCGGCGAGGGGATAGATGTAGGGGCGTAACCAGATCGCATCCCGGCTCACGTAGAGGTTGGCCTCCGCCACCCGGGCGCGGAGGCGGCTCCAGCGGAAGCGCAAATCGGTGTCGGTGGTCAGTTCCGGGGCGGCCTCGATAATTTCCTGGAGGCGCGGGGCCACCGTCACCTGATCCACGAACGACACTAATTCGGCGGGCGCGCCCTCCGGGACGGCGTCCACCATCAGGGCTTCGGCCAGCACGCGATAGTCGGGGAAGTGGTCATACAGTTCGGTGATCACGGTGGCAAAGAGGTTGGGGTGCGCGAACCGATCGATTTCGACGGAGTAGAGCGAGCGCAGGCACTCCTCCGCCAAATGCGCGTCATCCATGATGACCAACTGGGCGGGATCGATCACCGGATTTTGGTTGAAGTACACCCAGTAATTCATGATCGCGACGCGGGCCGCCCGCTGGTAGGCCCGAATATCCCGGCTGGGGATATCGGCTCCGCGGCCTTCCATCAGCACCGTCGGAATCCCCAACGCGCCGGCCTCCTGGTCCATCTGCCGCGCCAGGGTCTTGTTGGC
>JBBSAN010000167.1:0-10764 GCA_038252265.1 Chloroflexia bacterium | reverse complement strand
TTCGATCTCGTTCATGATCTTCATCGCCTCGATGATGCCGATGGTCTGCCCGGCCTCCACCATATCCCCCTCGGCAACAAACGGGGGGTCTTTGGGCGAGGGCGACATATAGAACGTGCCGACCATCGGGGCGGTCAGCAGGTGCTCACGCTCGTCCAGGATCGGGGCGGCGGGGTGTGCTGAGGTGGAGGGAGGCAGGGGGGTCGGGCGCTCCGGGGCGGCGGGCGGGGAGCCGCCGCGCATATCCCCGGCCACCGTCGGGCCGGAGCCCAGGTGCAGCCCCCCCAGTGGCAGCGGGTGGACGGTGCTCACCATCGGCGCAGGCGGGCCGGGGGCCACGCCGCGCCGGATCAACACCTTGAAATCGCCCCGCTCGATCTGTAGCTCGGTCACGTCGCTGGCCGAAACCAGCCGCAACAGCGCCTCGATATCGGCGGTCAGGCTGCCCAGGTCGCCGGTCGCCGGAGTCGGGGTGTCGGGGCGGGGCCGCCGTTCGGGCCGCTGTTGCTGATCGCGGCGGCTGCCGGTGGGATCGTCGCGGCGATTGCTCAGCGCCTCGTCACGGCGGTTGCCCGCCATATCATCGCGGCGGTTGCCCGCCATATCATCGCGGCGGTTGCCCGCCATGTCTTCGCGGCGGTTCGGGTCGCGGTCGCGGAAAGGGTAGCCGGGTCGCACCATATTAGCTCACTCGCTCGATATAAACGTTGGTTCGCGTATCCACCTTGATCCGGTCGCCAACGTTAAGAAATAAGGGGACGTTGACCGTCAGGCCGGTGTCGGTGGTGGCGGGTTTGCTCGCCGCCGACGCGGTATCCCCCCGCACCCCGGGTTCGGTCGCCGCAATCGTCAACACGACGGCGGTGGGCAATTCTATATCCAGGGCGCGATCCTCGAACATCATAATGTCCACCACTTCATTCTCCCGAATGAAGTAGCGGGCGTTGCCCACTTCGCGCGTCGTCAGGGCCAACTGCTCGTAGGTTTCGGTGTCCATGAACTGGTAGAGATCGTCTTCTTTGTACTGATACTGGGCGTGGCGGCGTTCCAGTTCAAAGTCCTCAAACTTGGACCCGGCCTGGAACGTGCGCTCCATGTTCGCGCCGCTGACAATGTTGCGGAACTGGATCCGCACAAACGCGCTGCCCCGCCCCTGCTTCACATGCTGCCAGTCGAGGATACGTAACAACTCCCCATCCAGCCGCACATAGCTGCCCTTTTTCAATTCGCCGGTGGTGATCATCTTCTCATTTTGGATTTTAGATTTTGGATTTTGGACCAGGATCGTGGGAAGCCCCCGCAATCCAAAATCTAAAATCCGCAATCTAAAATCAATAAGGTCCGTGCAGTGGCGCGCCGCTCAGGATTTCGGCACCGTCGGGGCGGACCAGGATCAGGTCTTCGAGGCGCACACCGCCCCAATCGGGCAGGTAGATGCCCGGTTCGCAACTGGTCACGGCGTTCTCCGGCAGCGTGTCCTCGGAGATTTTGCTCAGGCGCGGTCCCTCGTGGACTTCCAGGCCGATGCCGTGGCCCAGGCTGTGGCCGAAGCGGTCGCCATAGCCCGCCTCGGTGATCACGTCGCGGGCCAGCTTGTCGGCGGCCTGCCCGGAGAACCCGGCCTTGATCGCCGCCTCCGCCGCCTGCTTGGCCGCCAGCACAATGTTGTAGATCTCGCGGAAACGCGCATCGGGCGTGCCCAGGATGAGCGTGCGGGTCATGTCGGAATTATAGCCCCCGTAACGCGCTCCCATATCAATCACAATCGGCTCACCTTCCTGGATGGGCCGATCGCCGGGGATAGCATGGGCCATCGCCCCGTTCGGCCCGGCAGCCACGATGGTCCCGAAGGCCGGGCCTTCCGCCCCCAGGTCGATCATCGTGTTCTCGATCAGGTGGGCCACCTGGCGCTCGGTCATGCCGGGGCGGATCTGCTGCTCCACACGGGTAAAGGCTTCATCAGAAATGGCGATGGCCTTACGTAGCAGCGCCAGTTCGGCCTCGTCCTTGTGCCAGCGCTGGTCCTCGACAATATCGCGGGTGGACACCAGGGTCGCGTCGGGCAGCCCGGCCTGGAGGTCTTCATAATGGCCGTAGAGCAGGTGATTGGCCTCGAAGCCGATCCGCCTGGCGTGCAACGCCACCAACTGGGCGACCAGGGTGGTAATCGTCCGCCCCTGGCGCAGCACGATCTCCACGCCCTGTACCTCGTGTTCGGCCTGGATATCGTAGCGGGCATCGGTGATCAACTGCACGCGGGCGGCGGTGACGATCAGCAGCCCGGCGGTGTCCAGCGGCGGCGCGTCCTCGCCGGTGAAGCCGCTCAGGTAGCGGCGGTTATAGGGGTTGGAGACCAGGAAGGCGTCCAGGTCGTGCGCTTGCATATACGCACGCAAGCGGGCCAGGCGCTCGATCAGCGCGGCGGCGCTGGGGCGCGTCGGGGCATCAAGAGTCATCATTGGGGTCAGTTGCTCCTCGGCAGGGTGGAATAGTAGCCGTACCCCGCGATTATACCACAAAACGAATACAAGCGAATGCAAAATGCGGGTACGTTCGCAAGGTTGCCACCGTCTTGACATGCCTCCGACACAATGATATAGTTGTGTTGTGATCCCACCGTTCAGGAAGATTACCGGGGCACTGCCACCCGGTATCCATGAAGCCACCTGGCAAGAGTTCACCTTGCGGTTTGGCTACAACCGGCCCCGGCGGCGGCTGATCATCGGGCTGGAGCAGGTGCTCCAGGATCTCCGCCTTGCCGGATGTCGCCGCGTCTATATTGATGGTAGCTTTGTCATGGACAAGCCGCAGCCAGGGGATTTCGACTGTTGCTGGGAAGTGGAAGGTGTTGACCGGAGTTTATTACAGCCAGATCTGCTTGATATACGCTATCCACGCAAAGCACAAAAAGCACGGTATGGCGGCGAAATCTTCCCTGCCGATGAAATAGCCGACCCTACAGGCATTGTGTATTTAGATTATTTTCAGCGTGACACCCGCCCAAGCAAAGCAATCGTTAAAGGCATCGTAGCTCTCAACTTGTGAAGGGGGTTAAAAGTGATCACTAACGAGCGTCAATACCGGGCCACTCAGGCTGCCGCGCACATGTTTGAACAGGCGCTGGGTCAGGCTGACGAATCGATTCAGCACTGGGACGGACGTTTGCGAGAAGCGATGAAGAGCGGCATCGCCAGCGACCTGGCCCACTTGCAGGCGGAATTGCAGGAGTATGAGGACTTCCGCGCCGGGAAGATCCACGAGGTGACCGTGGCGAGCCTGGACGAGTTGCCAGACATTTTGATCCGGGCGCGCATCGCCAGCGGCCTGACCCAGCGGGAGTTGGCGGAAGATCTCGACCTGAAAGAGCAACAGATTCAGCGATACGAGGCCAGCCGCTACAAATCGGCATCGCTAACCCGCGTGATCAGTGTGGCGCGAGCGCTCGAAATTGAGGTGCATATCCAGGCGACCCTGCCCAACGGCGCGGAGTTCCGCGCCCGCCGCGAACGGGACAACGTTGAAATCGAGGCGATGATGCAGCGGGCACAGGCCGGCCAGGGGCCGGGAGCCACGGAGCGCCCGGCCCCGATGGGCGAGGTCGCCTGACCCCATGCCGACCTACCTCACCCACCTCGAATGCGCCGACTGTGGCACCGACCATGACGCGACGGTCGAGCAACACCGCTGCCGGGCTTGCGGCGGCATCTTGCTGGCCCGCTATGATTTGGCGGGGCTGGGGCGCGCGCTGCGGCCTGCCGATCTACAAAGCCGCCCGCCAGGGCTGTGGCGCTACGCCGAATGGCTGCCGGTGGCCGACCCGGCGCGGCGGGTCACGCTGGGCGAGGGCGGCACCCCGCTCCTGCCGCTGCCCGATCTCGGCGCAGAACTCGACATCACCCTCTGGATGAAAGACGAGGGGCTGAACCCCACCGGCTCGTTCAAGGCGCGGGGTGCAGCGGTCGGGGTGGCGCGGGCCGCCGAACTGGGGGCGCGGACGCTGGCCCTGCCCACCGCCGGCAATGCGGGCACCGCCTGGAGCGCCTATGGCGCGGCGGCGGGGCTGCCGGTGGTCGTCGCCATGCCCCGCGATGCGCCCGCGCTCAACCAGCAGGCGGTGCCGCTCTATGGGGCGCGCCTTCACCTCGTGGACGGCCTGATCAGCGATGCCGGGGCGTGGGTGGCCCAGGAAGCCGCCCGCGAAGGCTGGTACGAAGCCAGCACGTTCAAGGAACCCTACCGGCTGGAAGGCAAAAAGACACTCGGCCTGGAAATCGCGGAGCAACTGGGCTGGACCGCGCCCGACGTGATCCTCTATCCCACCGGGGGCGGCGTGGGTTTGCTTGGCCTGTGGAAAGCGTTCCACGAACTGCGGGAGGCCGGGTGGCTGAAGGCTGACGTGCCGCTACCCCGGCTGGTGGTGGTCCAGGCGGCAGGGTGCGCGCCGGTGGTGCGTGCCTGGGAGGCAGGGGCGGCGACCACGGAGTTCTGGCAAGGGGCGGCGACGGTGGCGGCGGGGCTGCGCGTGCCCGGCCCGCTGGCGGGGGGGCTGATGCTCCGCGTGCTGCACGAAACTGCGGGTACAGCGCTAGCCGTGGATGACGCCAGCCTCCGCCGGGCACTGGGCGAACTGGCCCGGCGGGGGTTGTGGATCTGCCCCGAAGGGGCGGCGCTTCTCCCCGCCCTGCGCCACCTGCGCGCCACCGGCTGGATCCAGGCGGGCGAACGGGTGGTCCTGCTCAACACCGGCACCGGCCTGCTCTACCCCGAAGTCGCGCCGCTGTGACGAGGACTGAGGACTGAGGACTGAGGACTGAGGACTGAGGTGGGGTTTAGCTGATACCTCGTACCTCGTACCTTAAACCTCAAACCTCAAACCTCGCCCCGTCACCCGCCACCCAGGACGGCTTTGATCTTCTCGACCAGGGATTCGGCCACGGTGTCGTCATCGCCCCAGGCCCCCAGGGATTGGGCGGGAGGGGCACCTTCGGGTAGGCCCTCGCGCAGCAGTTGGGGGATCTCGGAGAGGGTCGCCAGGCCCTCGGTGGGGAACCCGGTCGCCAACCAGTAGATCGCGCTGGGCTGTTCGGCCAGCAATTGGCGCTGGGCACCCGCCGGGGTCGGTTCCTGCCACTGGAGCCAGCAGATCACCACCTTATCATCGGTGAACCCGGCGCGGATCAAGGCTTGCCGCACCCGCTTCTGGAAGATCAACTCTTGATTTTGGCGATGCAAGACCGAATCAACAGGCGCGCCGGGACCAGGGTGACTCAGGGCCGGGTGGCCGCTGCCGACCAGCAACAGGCCCGCCGCCGCCCGCCCCTCAGCCGGCACCGCTGCCTGCGCCCGCCGCACAAAGATACGGGGCAGGAGTTCCGAGTCCCACTGGGTGGTGGTTTCCTCCACGGTCACGCCGTAGCGCTCCGGGCGGATCGAGGCCAGCAGATCGGACACCTTCACGCGGGGCGGCGGATCGGTCAGCCGGGCATGGAGCACGATCAAGCGCCGCGCTCCATCGCGGATCGCCAGGGCCGCCGCCTCGGCCAGGCTCGGCTGGTCATTGTAGAAGCAAATATAGACTTTGGCCCGCCGCCCCAACCGGTCCTGCACCTTCTGCGCCAGCCGCAGGTGGGTGGCCCGCGCCGGGCTGGTGCCGATGCGCGCATACGCCTGTTTCAAGCGGCTGAGATAAAGGGGGCGCAGCAGGACCGGGGGCACCCCCTGGCGATAGTCGCGCGTGTCCAGCCCCTCGGCCAGCACCGCCAGTTCATACGTTTCAGGTTCCGCCGGGACGAAGTAGAGGACGGCCACCTTGTCGGGGCCCTCGCCCGCAGCGGTGGCGGCGGTGGCCCGGTCGGGCAAAGGCGGCTCGCGGGTGCTGCGGTGGTTCAACACGAAGTAGGTCGTCACCGCGTAGCCCAGCACCGCCGCCAGGAGCAGGTTCACCAGATTTTCCAGGAAGAGCAGCCCCAGCGAGTTGGTACGCTCGAACGGCGCAACCGACAGGGCGGAGACGCCGACGGCAGCCAGGCCGAGGACCACGGCAATCGCCACCATCAGGGCAAAGATATTCTGATTCCGCCGGGGGGCCATTAACGCCAGGGTCACCAGCCCCCCGCCCATGAGGCCCATCGTGACCACAATTGCCAGCACGGCAATGTCCATGCCTGCTCCTTGACCCGGCGGCTGTGCTCGCCTGCCGTGGTGTTCGCGGCTCATTATAACACGAATCAGCAGGCAGTAGGCAGCAGGCGGTAGGCAGTATCAACTGCGTCGTATACTCACTGCCTACTGCCTACTGCCTACTGCCTACTGCCTACTTCACCACTTCCAGGTCAAAGTACAACTCGTCGCGGGGCAGCAGGAAGGCGAAATGTTCCTCATAGGCGGTGAGGTGGCGGTTGATCAGCGCGGTGAGCAGGTTGGAGAGGGGGTCGCGGGGGGTGATGTCGAGGGCCACGCGGCGCTTCTTGAAGCGCGCCAGCGAGTAGTCGTAGGCGTGGAGCGCCGTGCCGGGGACGAAGTAGTCGAAGCTGCGCGAGGTGAAGGGGTGGCGGTGGGTGGGGTCGGTGTAGAACTGCCAGCTACTGAAGTGCGGCGTGCGGATGAAGACCCGCGCCCCGGCCTTGCCCATCCGGTGGATCTCCTCCATCACCCCCAGCACGTTGTCCAGATGTTCCAGCACATGGTGGCAGACGATCACATCGAACCGATCCGCGTCCAGCGGATAGGGTAACTGATTGAGATCCCAGGTCAGCGAGGGATTGGTGCGCGGGTTGATATCCACCGTGAACGCGCCGCGGAGCTTGCGCCGCCCCGCGCCCAGGTGCAAAATCTGTGGGTCCAAGAAACAGCCTCCAAAATAGATGCGTTGTTGTGCCGTATCACTCAGCAGGCGAAACAAGCCGCAGGCAAAGTCCTTCGGTGCTGGATGCCCCCCGCTGTCATCCTGAGCGCAGCGAAGGATCTTCTTGGCGGTCAGCGGTGCTGCGGCCACGATCCCGATCTTCCCGGACGATCTGGTGGCCCCAGCAAGATCCTTCACTGCGCTCAGGATGACAGGAGTGGAATTTGCAATAGCCATAAGCAGGCTAAAGAAGATCGTGTGTTTCCCGATCAATGGGTGTATAGTAAAGAAGGAAGCCGCACCCGACGCGCGGCCCTGGCCTCCCACCCCAAAGGAAAACGCGGATGCGGTTGAAGCGATACGGGCTGCGCCTGATCCCGATAGTGTTGATCGCGGTGCTGGGGCTGGCGTCCCTGGCCTGGGGCCTCTGGCTGCTGGCTGCTCCTGCCCTCCAGGCAGGGCCGTACCCCCGCTATGGGCACGCGGAGGACTTCTCGTGGATCGCGGGTCAAATGCAGTACCATATACCGTCTTGGTCGCAATTGCCGGACGCGGGCTGCTCAGTCTTCCGCTATGAAGAGAGCAGTGCAAAGGGGAAGTTGAGCGGGCAGGTGGTGAAACTTGGCGGGCAGGTCTGGAAAGACTACTACTCTTCAACGGATGTGCGCGGTGACGGGTTCTTTGTCTTCTTCGGTCACTTTGCTCCTGCGAACGAGCCATTTATGTGTGGTAGGGATGTACCTGGCTATATTGTTGAGCGAGTGCAAGTAAATCCAGCCCCATACCCGCGCTATGGTCACGCTGCGGACTTCTCGTGGATTGCGGGGCAGGTGAAAAAAATGGTTAATTTAGCGGGCACATGCTACGGATGTGAGTGCGCGATCCTTTACTATGAGGAAAAAGGTTCACGAGTACAGATGGATGGCGAGGGTTGGAGAACATACTGGTTGAACAACCACGGGGCATATGATATTGCCGACAAATACTTAGTGCTCTTTGGTCACTTTGCCCAACCAGGTGAAATGGCACGTGTTTGTATGCTAGACCACACAGCACCAGTTTACATTGTTGATCAGGTCCAAGCGAACCCCCTAAGACGCTCACACCCATGAACCGCCTGTTTGTCATTGGGCATCCCACCCCTCGCGCCTGACCACGCTTTGTGGTATAATAACCTTGACCCATTTTTCCGAACCTATGTTCTGAAACCACGCCTCGGCTGGCGATAAAAGCTGTAGAAAAGGACGGGAGTTGCCGTGGCCGAAACCCCGATGCACCGCCAATATCGCGCGATCAAGAAGCGCTACCCTGACGCGATTGTCTTTTTCCGCCTGGGCGACTTCTACGAAACATTTGACGAAGACGCGGGCATCGTCGCCCAGGTGTGCGACGTGGTGCTGACCCGCCGCGCCTTCGCCAAGGGCGAGAACATGCCGATGGCGGGCGTGCCCTATCATTCCGCCGAGGGGTACATCCAGAAGCTGATCGGCGCGGGCTACAAGGTGGCCGTGGCCGAGCAGTTGGAGCAGCCGCGTGGCGACGAGGAGACGCAGGCCCGCCGCACCCGCCTGGGCAAAGCCCCCTCCGCCGTCACCACCAACTACGCCAACACCGACGAACTGGGCGTGTCGCGCACGGGGCTGGTGGACCGCCAGGTGGTGCGCGTGGTCACGCCGGGCACGTTGACCGAGCCGGGGCTGCTCGACGCCCGCCGCAATAACTACCTGGCGGCGATTGTCCTCGAAGGCGACCGGGCGGGCATCGCCTATGTGGACATCACCACCGGGGAGTTCCAGGCGACCGAAGTCCGCAGCGCCAACGAGTTGCCCCTGCTGGTGCAGCAGGAATTGGACCGCTTGCAGCCCTCGGAGTTGCTGGTGCCCCAGGCCGTGACCGAGGCCACCCGCGCCGTCTACAAAGCGTGGAGCGCGGAGACGCGGGCCGAGGACGAAGGGCCGGCTGTGGCCGAGAACGGGGCCGCGCCGGGTGACGAGACCGCACCGGAGCGCCGCAACGGCCACCGCCGGGGCCATCACACCGAGACGGCCAAGCAAGCCTGGCGCGTGCCCGGCCACATCACCCCCACCGACGAGCGCTCCTGGCGGCTGGAGATCGCCCGCGAGGTGCTGCGCGCCCAGTTCAAGGTCGCGGCGCTGGAGGGCTTTGGCGTCGCCAAATTGCCGCTGGCAACACGGGCGGCGGGGGCGATCCTGGCCTACCTCAAAGAGACACACGCCAGCGCCCTGGCCCAACTGACCCACCTCGGCACGTACAGCACCGAGTCGTACATGGCACTCGACCCGGCCACCCGGCGCAACCTGGAGATCACCGTCTCGACCAGCGGCTCCAAGCAATTCTCGCTGCTGAACGTGATCGACATCAGCCAGACGCCGATGGGCAGCCGCCTGCTGGGCCGCTGGCTCAACCAGCCGCTGCTCGAACTGCCCAAGTTGCAGGCGCGGCAAGGGGCGGTGCAGGTGCTGGTGGACGCGACCGACACCCGCGACGTGGTGCGCGGCGTGCTCAAGGGCCTGCCCGACATCGAACGGCTGACCAACCGCACCTTGCAGGGTATCGCCGGACCACGCGATTTGATCGGCCTGCGTGCGGCCCTGATCGTCGTCCCCGCGCTGCGCGATGCGTTCGAGGACGAGGGGGTTGCCGCGCCGTTCCGCTCGCTCTTGCCCAAACTCCAGAGCTGTGACGATGTGGTGAGCCTGATCGAGCGGGCGATTGCCGACGACGCCAGCAACACGCTGGGCAGCGGCGACGCGATCAAAACCGGGTACAACGACATGCTGGACCAGTTGCGGACCCGCACCGGTGCCGCCCGGTCGGTCATGGCGAACCTGGAGGAGCGCGAACGCGCCCGCACCAATATCCCCTCGCTCAAGGTCGGCTACAACAAGATCTTCGGCTATTACATCGAGATCAGCAACGCGCACAAGGACAAGGTGCCCAGCGACTATATCCGCCGCCAGACGCTGGTCAATTGCGAACGCTATATCACCGCCGAGATGAAGGAGTCGGAGAGCCTGATCCTCGGCGCGACCGATATGCTGGTGGACCTGGAAAAGCGGTTGTTTGCCGAGGTGCTGGCCCAGGTGGCAGCGGCGGGCGAGCGGCTGCTGGGCGTGGCGAACGCGGTGGCCCATATTGACGTGTTTGCCGCGCTGGCCGAGGGGGCCGTCCGCAACCACTATGTGCGCCCCGAACTGGCCGAGGACGACCGGATCGAGATCATACAGGGCCGCCACCCGGTGGTCGAAAAGACGCTGCGCGACGAGGTGTTCGTGCCCAACGATGTGGAACTGGCGAACGACGACGCGCAGATCATGATCTTGACCGGGCCGAACATGGCGGGCAAGTCGGTCTACCTCAAGCAGATCGCCCAGATCGTGCTGCTGGCCCAGATCGGGGCGTGGGTACCCGCCGACCGCGCCCACATCGGCGTGGTGGACCGCATCTTCACCCGCGTCGGCGCGCAGGACGATATCGCCACCGGGCAAAGCACCTTCATGGTCGAGATGGTCGAGACGGCCAACATCCTCAACCACGCCACCCGCCGCAGCCTGATCATCCTCGATGAAATCGGGCGCGGCACCAGCACCTATGACGGCCTCGCCATCGCCCGCGCTGTGGTTGAATACCTCCATAACAACCCGCGCCTGGGGGCCAAGACGCTGTTCGCCACCCACTACCACGAGTTGACCGAGATGGAGCGCCTCTTGCCCCGCGTCCGCAATTTTAACGTGGCCGTGGCCGAGCAGGGCGAGGCGCTGGTCTTCTTGCGCAAGGTGCTGCCGGGCGGGGCCGACCGCTCCTACGGCGTTCATGTGGCGCAGTTGGCCGGGCTGCCGCGGCCGGTCGTGGCGCGCGCGCAGGAAATCCTGGCTGACCTGGAAGCGTCCGGCGCGGCT
>JBBSAN010000166.1:0-10780 GCA_038252265.1 Chloroflexia bacterium | reverse complement strand
GGGGAGATCCGCCCTCACCCCCCGCCCTCTCCCTGCGGGCGAGGAAGCCAGATCTGGTGATCCCTGATCCCTGATCCTGATCCCTGACCCCTTCGTCACCAACCCCCAACCCCCAACCCCGGCATGGAACCCGGCGGGCCATTATCCGTTATAGATAGTGACGAGCCGTAACACGCAGCGCCGATGCGGGCCGCGCCGGGATCGGTTGGCGACCCCCTGAGTCCTCGTGCGGAAGAGGTGTGACAATGAAACGTCGCAGTATGCAAAGGTGGGCCGGGCTGCTGGGCACCCTGGTCTGTGGGTTGGTACTGATGAGCGGGGGGACAGGTGCCCCGGTCGCTGCCCAGGCTGGCGGGTTTGCCGACCCGGCGTTCCAGGCGGTGTGGACACGCACCGATGCGCTGGTGGCGAACGGCACGGTGGGGCGGAGCTGGTACTGGGGGCCGGGACCGGGCCAGACCGAACTGGAAGCCTACGCCGAGGCCCCCATCGGCAAGCGGCTCGTGCAGTATTTTGACAAGAGCCGCATGGAGATCAACAACCCCGGCGGCGACAAGACCCGCCCCTTCTATGTCACCAACGGTCTGCTGACCGTCGAACTGATCAGCGGTCAGATGCAGGTGGGCGACCGGGCGTTGGAGAGCCGCGCCCCCGCCGAGGTGCCGCTGGCCTCCGACGGCGACGACCCGACCGCCCCCACCTACGCCAGTTTCCGCGTGGTGAGCAGCTATCCGGGCCACAGCACCACCGACCCGCCGTATGACCGCGATCTGGCCTATGCCACCCGCACGATCAACCGGGCCGGGCAGGTGGGCCGTCAGGACGCCGGAGCGTCCCCCGCGACCCGCATGGTCATTTATACCAACGGCCACAACATCCCCAGCATCTTCTGGGACTTCCTCAACGCGACCGGCCCGGTGCTGGTCAACGGGCAGACCCAGACTGCCGCGCTGAACAACCCCTGGTTTTATGCCACCGGCCTGCCGATCAGCGACCCCTACTGGGCGCGGGTCAAAATCAGCGGGGTCTATCAGGATGTGCTGATCCAGGCGTATGAGCGCCGGGTGCTGACCTACAACCCGGCCAACACCCCGGCCTGGCAGGTACAGGTGGGCAACATCGGCCAGCACTACTACCAGTGGCGCTACGGCGCGCCCTTGCCACCCCCGCCGGTGCCACCGACGGCGATCCCGGTCCCGACGAAGCCGGTCCCGCCCACCCCGGTCCCCGTTCCGCCCACCCCGGTCCCGCCACCCCCCGCCGGGGGGCCGGGCTTCGGCGCGGTCGCAGTGTGGGCGCAGACCCTGGGGATCGGCTCCGACACCCAGTTGCTGGGCGACGTGAACGGCGATGGCCGGGCCGATCTGCTGGTCTATTATGACCGCGATGGGAGCTGGTACGTGGCCCTGTCCGACGGCAACCGCTTCACCGACTTCCGGCTCTGGGCCACCGGCTTCGGCCAGGCGGGCACCAACCAGTTCCTGGCCGATGTGAACGGCGATGGCAAGGCCGACGCGGTCTTGTGGGTCGCCCGCACCGGCACCTGGTATGTGCGCCTGTCTACCGGCACCGGGTTCGCCGGGCCGGGCTTCGCCACCCCCTGGCTGGTCAACATCGGCATCGGCTCGACCACGCGCCTGCTGGGCGATGTCAACGGCGACGGCAAGGCCGATGTCCTCGTCTTCTATGGCGTGGTGGGCGATTGGTATGTGGCGCTGTCCGACGGGGCGCACTTCGGCGGGTTGCAAACCTGGTCGTCGGGGCTGGGGCCGGGATCGACCCGCCAATTCCTGGCGGACGTGAACGGCGATGGCCGGGCCGACGCGGTCGCGGGCTACTCTAGCCTGGCATCGAGCAGTACGGGCGAGTGGTGGGTGGCGCTGTCGGAGGGCAACCGCTTTGGTCCGCCCAACCGCTGGGCCACGCTGCGGCTGCCGGGCGACCGCCTGCTGATGGGCGACGTGAACGGGGATGGCCGCGCGGATGCTGTTGTGACGGCGCTGACCACCGGCGACTGGTATATCGCGCTCTCCAACGGCGGCGGGTTCGACGCGCCGGGACAGTGGGCGCACGCCTTCGGCCCGACCACCAGCAGCCTCTTACTGGCCGACGTGACCGGCGACCGCCGCGCTGATGCCCTGGCCTTTGCCTGGGGAGCCGGGCTGTGGTATGCCGCGCCCTCCCATCCATAGGCTCATGGGGCGGCAGGTTTCGTATCTGCCGCCCCGCGTTTTGAACCGGATATAGTACATCCGTTGTGTACATATATGCTGCGCCTGGATGTGCATCCCGCGTTTTGCACACAGGCGCAGCACCACTCCTCTTCTCGACCGGGCGCGGGCGGCAGACCCACCTTGATCGAATCCGGCGGGACGTGGTACAATAGCGACTGGCCTGTGCCTCGCACCCGCCGCAACATTCACCCCTTGTTAGGAACGACAGCGATTGTGATGCCCTCCCTCTTGAAGACGAGTACCGCCCGCGCCGCCGGGGCGAGCTTTTTGTTGCTGCTGGTGAGCGCGGCGGCGTTGTTAGGGTTCGGTGGCCTGGCCGCCGCGCCGCACGGCACCGGGGCCGCCCGGCCCGCCGCCCAGGCGGCCACCGCCACGGCAGCCCCCGCCAGCCCCATCACTGCCACCGCCACCGTGACCGCCACCGGCACCGCCACGGCTACGGTGGACCCCCTCCAACTGTTCCACCCGTTCGATTTTGTGCCCGAAGGGGGCGTGCTGATCAAAGAGTCGGTCACCGAACTGGGTGGGGGAACCCCGCCGGAAGGGTTGCTGACGATGAGCATCACCGCCCCGCAGACCAACACCAACGGCATCGTCGAGACCACAACGGTCTCCAGCCTGCGGGTGCTGCGCTATGACAAAGGCGACTGGACGGTGCTGTGGCAGCCGCAACCTGATGTGCCCGGCCAGGCCATCGCGCTGCCCGAAACGCGGGGCACCAGCCCCGACCGCTACCAGGCGGGCGACCTGCTCCGCACCGGCCAGCCGATCTTGCTGCTGCGGACTCAGCAGGCCGGGCCGACGCCCACCGACCCGCCCACGGTGACTCTGCACCTGTGGGCCTGGACGGGTGACACCGCCATCCCGTTGCAGATGGCGACCGCCGACGGCAAGGTGCGAGACGCGGTCTTTACCGGCACCAGTGACGTACAAACCGCCGACCTGGACGACGATGGTGTGATTGAAGTGATCGTTGATAGTGGCCCCACCACGACCATCTATCGCTGGGACGCCGCGCAGACCCACTTCGTTGTGAGAAAGTAGATACTAGAAATTAGAGGTCAGAAATTAGAAGTCAGTTTTTGTAGGGCAGAAGATGAAGATAATGTGTCGCACACCCTTAGCCTGCGCCCTCTGACCTCTAACCTCTGGCTGCTGACTTCTGATTTCTAATTTCTGATATCTTGAAAGAGGAGTATGTCCACTCGACCCGCCGCTAAACCCACCCGTGCCGCTCCGGCGGTGCGCCCGGTCGCCCGCCCTGCCGTGCGCCTGCCGCTGGAACACTACCGGCTGCTGGCCGGTGCCCTGCTGGTCGTCTTGCTGGGCATCACGGTGCTCGCTCCGCTGGGGGCTACCCCTTTGCCCCCGCTCGCGCTCCAGATCCCGGCACTGGCGGGCACCAGCGACCTGTTCAGCCAGATTTTCGACTATCAAACGCCCAGCCAGCGCGTCGCCCCCGGCACCCCCCCGCGCACGGCCCTGCTGCGCGCCGCCGCCGATTCGAATGCGTTCTATGATGCGGTGGTCAGCGAGATCATGCGGGCCGATACCCCCGACGCGGCACCCCAACCCGCCCGGAGCAATCTGCTGGTCGAAAATCCGGGGCGCTGGAACGACATGCAGTCCTTCTACCAGGGAACATCGGGTGGGACCACCGGCGACACGGGGTATAACGGCCTGGGGATGGTGGCGGCGCTGCGGTCCACCCAGGTCACCGGCGCGGCGCGGACGGCCCTGGCCGAACAGGCGCTCAACACCTTCGCCTTCACCGCATCGGCCAAGCCCAATGTCTGGTATTACCAGTACAACTGGGCGCTGGGGCATATGCTCCTGGGGCAGTTCGGGGCCGCGACCACAGTCCTCGATGAACTGATCAAGGCCGACAACACCCACCCCGAAGCCGGGTTCATGCGCGGGCTGGCCGCCCTCCGCACCGGCGAGCCGAACCAGGCGATCCAATCGTGGAACGCGGTCGCCAATGCGAACGTCGCCGATTGGAGCCGCCTGGCTGCTGAGGGATTGAGCGATGCGCTGGCCGCGCGGGGTGACGCAGCGGCAGCGGCAACGGCCTACCGCCGGGCGCTGGAAACCGCCGACGGCATTGACTGGACGCTCTACGAAAAGCTGCTGCGCCTGGAAGTGCAGCGCGGGACGCCGGATACCATGCTCCCGACCATCGACAGCCTGCGCACGCGGGTGAAGGCCGATAATACGTCCGATCAGCCCGACCTGGCCCGCTTATATTACGACCGGGGGCGCATCCTGGCGCTGCTGGGGCAACCCGGCCCGGCGCAGGCCGCCTTCGGCTCGGCCAGCGCGTTGCTGCCCGATGAACCGGCCTTCCACCTCGCGGCAGCCCAGGTGCTGGTCGCCAGCGGCAACGCCCGCCGCGGCCTGACCGAGGCGGAATCCACCCTGCGCGCCGCCGGGATCGACCCCAACACGGCGGATTTCGGCCCGGCGATCACGGCGCTGTCCGGGAACGCCGATGCTAGACGACTGGGCCAACTGGTGCTGGGGGCGCGGCTGGCGCAGGTCGCCGCCTGGGCGGGGCTGGGCCTGACCACGCAACTGGACTCGCTCCACAGCGGCCTCGGCACCCTGGCAACGAGCGATGCCGCGCACGCGGGCTGGTACCGCTATTATGACGTGCTGACGGCAGCGACGGCGGGCCGCCCTGCCGTGGCCGGGGGGGCGCTGGATGCCGCTCTGGCCGCTGCGGGCACCCCGCCTGCCGCGCCGAGTAAGGGGATGAGTCTGGCGGCTCTGGTCGCCGCGCTGCCCACCGATCAGGCGGCGGCCCAGGCAGATGACCTGTTAAAGCGGCTCGGCGGCAGCCTCGCGGCCCCGGCCCAGGCAACCGATGCGCCGACCTCTGCCTTCTACAGCGGGCTGGCGGCGAAGCTGGAAGCGGCAGGGCGCACCACCGAGGCCGGGCCGGTCTACCGCGCCGCCGCCGCGTGGGAGCAGAGCGATCGCGCCGCCAGCGAGAACGCGCCGTCGAGCGCGAACGGCGTGCCCGCCCCGGTGCAAGCGCGCTTGGCCGAGGCCAACTACCTCCTGCGGCGCGGCGACTACCCCTTGGCCGGGGCACGCTACCGCCAGGTGCTGGCGGTGGAACCCGCCGCCACCGACGCCTGGACCAACATCGGCATCGCCTACACTCGCCAGGGCAAGACCGATCTGGCGCGCAACGCGTTTGAGCGGGCCGCTGCGCTGGCCCCGCAGAACGCGCTGGCCCAGCACAACCTGGGGGTGCTGCGCTACGGGGTGTTCGACCTGCCGGGCGGCGAGGCAGCGTTTGCATCAGGGGGTGCCGCAGCCCGCGCCGGGGGCTTTAGCCTCCTTCCGGCCACCGGCACCGGTCCCGCGCCGAGCGTCCTCCCGGCGGGCGATTTCCTGGTGCGGGTGCCCGCGCTGGTGGCGCTGCTGTTGCTCCTCCTCCACACCGTGATCCCGCGCCCGGCGACCGAGACCGACGCAACGGCAGGCCGCTCCGCGCAGCCCGGCGTGCTGGGCACGCTGGCTGCCCGGTTGCCCGACCCGGTGAGCCGCCTCGCCAGCCCGATCAGCCTCGCGATTGCGATTGTGGTCGCTGGGGCGGCCTGGGCCTGGGCCGCGGCGGCGAACAACCCGCTGATCTGGGTGATCCTGCTGGTCACCGGCCTCCTCGCGGCCTTGGTCGCCATCGGCGGGCAAGAGGGTGTGCAGGCGCTCACAGCGCGGATGGAGCGCACGCGGGGCACAACGACCCACCATCTGTCGCCGCTGGGCCTGCTGCTGGCAATCGTCACCGCCCCGTTCGGGCTGGTCTACGGCTGGCAGATTGTGACCCACGCCGGGGCCGCCGCAGGTGCCGGGGATGCCGACGACGTGGCCGCGTCCACGCCCGCCGCACCCCCCGCCGCCCGTGGGGGCCGCCCCGCCACCCCGGCGACTCCGGCGGCTACCGCTGCCGTTCCCGCCTTCGGGGGTCGCCCGATGCTGGTCGGCTGGGGGGCGATGGGGCCGCAGGCGCGGGTTGCTCTGGCGGGTCTGCTTGCCAACGTGGTGCTGGCGCTCCTTTGCTTCGGCCTCTACCGGCTGTTCGGGTGGCCCGCGCTGCGGCTGGCGCTGCTGGCGAACGTGGCCGTGCTAGCCTTCACCGCCGTCTCCGAGCCACCCGCCGAGGGCTGGTATGTCTGGCGGCGTGCCCCCCTGCTGTGGCTCTTCCTCTTCATCGGGGCCGCCGCCGCCCTCACCCTCCTGGCGCTGGGCGTCGTTTAACGATTGCGGAATGCGGATTGCGGATTGCGGAATAACTTTTGACTTGAATGGGGGTGCGGCATAGTCGCACCCTTATCTTTTTGTCGCTCATTCCGCATTCCGCATTCCGCACTCGCTTGACCCTCCTGCGGGCCGGTGCTATAATCGCGGCATGGTGCGCCCCTCCCTCCCGGCGGTGTCTACGAATAGCGCCTTTCGCAACCGGCTGCTGATCGGCGGCGGGTTGGCGCTGCTGGCGTTCGGGTTTTTGGTTGTGTGGCCGCTGGCGGGGCGCGGGGCCAGCGTGGGCGAGGTCGCGCAACAACTGGTCAACGGGGTGTTCGCGGGCAGCGTCTATGCCCTGTTCGCCATCGGTTATACCCTCGTCTTCGGCGTCCTCGACATCCTCAACCTGGCCCACGCCGGGATCTTCACCGCAGGCGGCATGATCGCCTGGTGGCTCGTCACCGTCGGCGGCTGGAACATCGGCCTGGCGCTGGTGGCGGCGACGCTGGGGGCCGGGGTGCTGGGGATCATCCTCGACCGGATCGCCTTCTTGCGGCTGCGCCAGCGTGGGGCCGGGCAACTCGCCCCCCTGATCAGCAGCATCGGCATGGCCCTGGTCTTCCAGGGGTTGCTCCAGTGGCGCTTCGGCCCCGACAACCTGGGCTATGCCGCCGGGTCGATCCCGCGCACGCCGTGGGTCATCGCCGGGTTACGGATTCAGCCGGTGCAGGTGATCGTGCTGGTGGTGGCGCTGGTGCTGATGGTGGCGCTGAACTGGCTGGTGCGCCGCACCGCCTTCGGGCGGCAGATGCGCGCCGTGGCCGAAAACCCCCGCGCCGCCGCCTTGCTGGGCATCAACATCGAACTGGTGATCATCGGCACCTTCTTCCTCGCCTCAGCGCTGGGCGGCACGGCGGGCGTGCTCTACGGCATGAGCCTGAACAGCGTCGAACTGGGCATGGGGGCGAAGGTGGAACTCAAAGGGTTGGCCGTGATCATCCTCGGCGGCATGGGCAGCATCCCCGGCGCGGTGCTGGGCGGCTTCCTCCTCGGCCTGATCGAGGCGACCACCGCCGCCTTCTTCGCCACCCAACTCCGCGATGCCGCCGCCTTCACCCTCCTCTTCCTCATGCTGCTGATCCGCCCCGGCGGGCTGTTCGGCAGCCGGGGCGGGCGGGTTGGTTAAGTCTGGAGGGTTGTAATGGCTCAAGAAAATACATTTTCTCGTGATTATGATTTAAATAAAGCCCGCCGTCAGTCTTCGACTCGAACACCTGCGCCCCATCAGTCTGCTGCTTTGGACAAACTACACACCTGGTTCGAGAGCAAGCACACGGGTCACGCCGGGAGCTTGTTGGTGTTACCAACAGGGGCAGGCAAGACATTTACGGCACTTCGATTTCTTTGTACAGGCCCGCTGTCTAAGGGTTACAAGGTTCTTTGGTTAGCCCATACCCATCATCTATTAGAGCAGGCTTTGGATGGGCTAGATAAAGAAGTTGGTCATATTCTTGAGCCCAGGCCCCATCTGCATGTGCGCGTCGTTTCTGGCACGCCGGGTCATTACCGGGTCAGTGACATCAAGAAAACAGACGATATTGTGATCTGTACCCTTCAGACCTTAGTCAGCGCCCAGCGTAGCCAACATCCGCAACTTCAAGCGTTTCTAGCGTCTGCTGGCGACAAGCTCTTTGTGATCTTTGATGAAGCACATCATTCGCCTGCCTACAGTTATCGCACGCTTATCCATGAGCTTCGCCGGGTTTCTCCCCACATGTTCCTGTTAGGTCTGACGGCGACGCCTACCTATTCCGATGAAAAGAAACGCGGCTGGCTTACCGAATTGTTCCCCCAAAATATTCTCTATCAGGTATCCCCACAAACGCTGATGGCCGACGGCACGTTAGCAAAGCCCGAATTTGAAGAGCACTACACCAACTTCGAGCCGAATTTTGATGAGCGCGAGTATCAGCATTGGGTCGGGACGTACCGCGACATTCCCGAAGACATTATTACCCAACTAGCCGAGAACAATGATCGTAATACGCAGATCGCTGAATACTACGCGCAAAACCGCAGGCACTATGGTAAAACGATTATCTTTGCCGACCGTTGGTTCCAGTGTGAGCAGTTGCGGCAATTTTTGCGTAATCGCCAGGTGCGCGCGGATGTGGTTTATAGCCATGTAGATGCCGAGCCGGGTAGCCCTGAAGCGCGCAACCGGCGGACAGCAGACGAAAACAAGCAAGCATTGGAGGCATTCCGCCAGGGCAACCTCGATGTGCTGATTAATGTCCGCATGTTGACCGAGGGCACCGACGTTCCCGATGTCAATAGCGTGTTCCTCACCCGCCAGACAACCAGCAGTATTTTGTTGACCCAGATGATAGGCCGTGCCCTACGCGGTCCTAAGTTTGGGGGCACGCCTAGCGCGCATATCGTTGCCTTTATTGATAACTGGAGACAGCTAATTAATTGGGCAGACTATGAACTATTTAACGATGGTAAAGAGTCTGATCCTTCGCCAACCAAGCCGCGTCCACCGTTACAGCTAATTTCTATTGACCTGGTACGAGACTTAACCAGCAAGATGGACCGAGGTCTCCTGATCGAAACGGCCCCGTTCCTCACGCTGTTGCCGTTAGGTTGGTATCATGTAGAGTTCACCTCTGTTGTTGCGGCTACGGACGACGCGAACCTTGCAACGGGCGATGATCAAGAGTGGGTGCAGCAAGTCATAATGGTCTTTGAGCACGAACAAGAGGCATACCGACTATTTGTCGAAGCCCTGGTTTCGGCACTGCGGCAAGGCAAGCTGCAACAATTCGCAGACGAAGCAGTGCATCTGCGGGACCAACAACCGCAACTTGAACAATGGCGTGAGCAATTCTTCCCCGATGGGGGTACGCATGTCGGCGGCGATTTGTTATTCAACCTGTTTCATCTCGCGCGTCATGTCGCACAAAACGAATCCGCCCCACGATTCTTCCTTTTCGAGGAGCGGAACAATCATAACCTGGATGCAATTACCCAGCAGTTCATCAATGACGATTTAGGCCCGCGGCGGCTTAACGATGCGCTATCGGCGGAATACACACGAGCGGATCGCTACTGGCGCGCTATCTACCCCGATTATGGGCGCTTCAAATCCCATTACGATGCTTGTGCAAACCGATTGCTTGGCGTTGGTCAGTCGGAGATGCCTGGTGATATCTATGATACGAATGATCAGCCGCCTACCCCAGAACTTTCATCGGCGGTAAAACAGCAAGTCAAAGTGCGTGATAAGGATCGCTGCCTTTGCTGTGGTGAAACCAACAGGCAGCGATTGCAGATCGATCATGTGGCTCCGAGCTATTTTGGCGGCAGCAACGAACTCGACAACCTGCAAACCCTCTGTCGTACTTGCAACAACCACAAAGCGATCAACCAAATTAATTTCCGCAATAATCGCACGTTGCTGACTGTTCAACCGACGAACTTTCCATTAGTGGATCTGCCCAGAGGAGAAAATGCCAGAGAAGCCAACGAGTGGAGAAAGTTCCTCCAGCGAAGTGTCAACTTTTTCTACCGCTGTGCAGCAGTAGAGAATGTAATTATCAAGGAGCAAGGTTCCAGCAAAAACCATTGGGAGATAAAGTTGTACGTAGGGAACGATCCACGTTGGATTGAACCTTATCTACAAAGCTTTTTACAACGCATCCAGGTAAAGCGAGAGACCGCAGGGCAGAAAGGTCCAACCAAAATCAGTGTGACAGCACCGAATTGCCCGCCAGTTACCGCGTCATAAGCAACATAACTAGCACACATCCCCGCCTATGCAAGGCTTGACCGACTTCTACAACGCCAATGCGGCGACGATCAACCTGATGGGCGTCAATGCCATGCTGGGCTTGAGCCTCTACCTGACCCTGGCCTGCGCCATGCTCTCGCTGTCGAACGCGGCCTCGATGGGCATCGGGGCCTACACGGCGGCGCTGCTGACGCGGGACGGACATTGGGGGCTGTGGCCTGCCGTGATCGTCGGGGCTCTCGTCGCCGGGCTGGTGGCGTTGCCGCTGGGCGGGCCGGTCTTGCGGCTGCGCGGGGTCTTCCTGGCGATTGCTACTATTGGCTTTGGCGAGGTGCTGCGGATCGCGATCATCAACACCCAGGCGCTGGGCGGGCCGGAGGGCTTCCGCCTGCCGACCGAGCCACGGGCCGATTTCTGGAGCATCTGGGGGGCGCTGGCGGTGCTGGTCTTTGCCTTTTGGCGGTTGCGCGGCAGCCGGGCGCGGCGGGCGATGGAGGCG
>JBBSAN010000165.1:0-10842 GCA_038252265.1 Chloroflexia bacterium | reverse complement strand
GCCACCCAGCCCGCCGTCCGCGTCTCCAGAGCCGCCAGCGCGCCCAGCCCCACCAGGGCCAGCCCCCACGCGCCCACGCCCAACCACACCCCCCGCGCCGCCCACACCCGGAGCGCCGCAGGCGGCAAACGAACGGTCGCGACGGCCCCCACCGTCTGTGGCTCACTAATATTCGCCATACACCCCACAAACCCGATCAGCCGATAAAAGAGACCGATAATCTAGGAGGGCCATCGGCGCACTCATAGAACTTTTAAATGATCCTGCCCTGTCATCCTGAGCGCAGCGAAGGATCTTGTTGGCGATCCATGATCCTTATGGAGCAGCCGAGATCTTCGTGAACGATCAAGCAGCCCCGACAAGATCCTTCGCTGCGCTCAGGATGACAGATGGGGCTTGAAAGACTACTCAGGATGATCGAATACATCGGAAATCAGCCCCATCACGCATCACGCATCACACATCACACATCACGTTTCACGTTTCACGTTTCACGCCTCACCGCTCCCCCGTGATCACCACCACCCGCCCCGCCGCGCTATCCAGCACATAGAGCCGCCCATCGGGGCCAGCAGCCACCCCGACCGGCATACTCAGCACGAACGGTGGCTGCTCCGCCGGAGCGAAGGCGCGAACCACCCCCGCTGCCAGATCGAGGAAGCGCAGGCTGTTCGCGTCCGGATTCGTCACCGCCAGCAGGGTGTCCCACACCGCCAGGTGATCGCCGCCCTGCATCGCTCCTACCGGCATCGCCCACTCCCGGTCGATCCGCCCGTCGGCGGCAAAGCGCACGATCCGCCCGCGCAGGTCCACGGCATACACCGTGCCGTCCGCCGCCACCGCCACATCGGTCGGCTGCTCCAACGGGTCCAGGGCGCCGGTCGCCTCGCGCCAGCCCGCCAGCACTGACCCATCACGGGCGATGTGTACGAGCCGGCTGGCGGCAGTATCCGCCACCCAGAGCGTACCGTCGGGTGCCCAGGTCAGGCCACTGGGATGGGTCAACCCCACCTGCGCGTGCGACAACAGCCCGAGCGTCTGCCCCTGGGCGTCGAACAACTGAATGTCGCCGTAGCCCGCGTCCAGCACCGCCAGGATGCCGTCGGGGGCCACCGCCATGTCGCTGGGCTGGTCGAAATGCCCCGCCCCTTCGGGACCTGCCGCGCCTACCGTCCGCACCACCTGCCCGGCGGGGTTGTAGAAAATCAGCCGGTGGTTGCCCGAATCGGCCACCACCACCTGCCCGTCGGGCAAGACCGCCACGCCCCGCGCCTCCTGCCAGGGCAGGCTGCTCTTGATCTCACGGACCAATTGCCCTGGAAAATCGGGAGCACCGGCATTGATCACCGCCGCGTCGGGGGGGTGCGCGCCGGGGCGCTCGGCGGCGGGCCAGGCCCCGCCGGGCTGGTCGGTCAGCACGTCGGGCGGCAGCAGTTCCCGTGCGCCCCCCGGTGGGGTCCAGAAAAAGTCAAAACCCTGGTTGTCGTGCGTCGCCTGGAAGCGGATCTCCAGGGCGTGGTCGACGGGGGGCAGATCCAGCGTGACCGGGAAGGGTGGCTGCGCCGCCAGGGCCGCGATATTTTTGGTGGCGACCACCTGCCCATCCACCAGCAGACCCACCCGCGCATCCGTCACCGGATCGAACTGGTACGGCCCGCCCTTGCTGAGATGGAGCGTGCCGTGCCAGACCGCCGCCACATTCCCGCCGCCTTGCAGCGCCGCGTTCACGTTGCGCCAGCTCAATACTCCGTCGCGGCGGGCGACCAGCCGCACCGCATCGGGCGGCATGACCAGCGGCGACGCGGTGAAGAACGCATCCGAGGGGGCCTTCTCGTAGCTGTCGGCCACCAGCGCCCCTGGCGGCCCCGCCCACAGGTAGGTCGGGCTGACCGGCACCAGTAGCCCGTTCCCGGTCCCCCAGCGCAGTTCAACCGCGCCGTTCGGGTCGGCCAGGGTGCCCGCCAGCCGCACCTGATGCACCCCCCGCGCCAGCACCACCGGGGCGTCCACGGCCACCGTGCTGCCCATCGCCGCCGTCAACACTGCCCGCCCATCCACGGTCAGCGCCGCCCCCGCCGGGGCCGCCAGGTTCAACTCGTAGGTGCCGTACACGGGGGCCACCAGCCCACCCGTCCATTGCACAGCCAGCGGATAGGTCATCCAGGACGGCGGGCGGATCGTGGTGGCCGGGTCGCTGCCCGCCGTGCCCAGCCGGGTTTCCGGGCGATCGAATAGCGGCCCTTGCGGCGGGCCATAGCGCGCGGTCACCTGGCGGCGGGCAGCGAAGGCGGCCTGGGTCACCTGCTCGGCGGTGAAGAACGGCGCGCCGTTGGGCCGGGGCACCACCTCCTGCTTACCTGCCGGATAATAGCGTTCCAGCGTCGGCAAATAGGACAGGGTGCGGTCGAACACCAGGAAATGCACGTTCTTGCCCTGGTCCCCGGTGATCGGCAGTTCCTCGCTGATGCCGCCCACGTCGCGCCCCGTCACATGGTTCGCCAGGAACAGCCCCGCCCCGTTCCACCAGAACAGGTCGGGCGCGGCCATCTGGTAGACCATGTCCTTGCGGTAATCCAACTTCTGAGCATAGCGCCCGGCCAGCGAGTACCAGTAATACGTCCCCAGCGGCACGTACTGGGCAAAGTAATAAGACAGCGTTTGCGCCCCCAGCCCGACCACCAGCAGCGCCACCAACCCGCCCATCGCCCCGCGCAGCAGCCCCGCCCGCGACCGCCACGGCACCCGCCAGCGCAACGGCGGCGCGCCCGTCGCCACCCGGTCGAGATAGACCGCCGGGATCAGGGCCAGCGTGGGCACCATCCCGGCGACGCGCTGCAAGGTCGGCGTCTCGTTGGTCAGCGCCGCCCCGGCCAACCCGCTCAAAAGCCAGATCCCCAGCACGGCGAAGCGCACGTCCCCCGCCCGCCAGACCAGATAGGCCGTGCCTAGCACCCACAGCGCCGCCCACAGCACCGGCAGGATCGGCTGCCCGGTGGGATAGAACGGCCCGCGCTCCATGCCCACGTCGAACGCCCGGTAGGTCGCCTCCAGTTGCCGCGCCAGCACCACGAGCCAGTCGTGCGTGTTGTACATAGCGAACATCTGCACCTGTACCGGCTGCGAGGTGATCGCCACACCATTGGAGCGCGCCGTGAACGTATCAGGATGCGCCAGCACAAACAGCCCGTTCGGCCCCCAGGTCAGCGCCGCCGCCAGGGCCGACAATACCAGCCCCGGCAAATACCGCCGCGCCCCGGTCAACCCCCAGCGGGCCAGCACATAGATCGCCACCACGACCAGGAACACCGGCAAGAGCTTGCCCGACACATAGCCGTAGAGCGTCAGCCCCCCTGCGATCCCGCTCCAGACCCAATCAAGGGGGCATCGCCACTTCAACGCCTTGTAGAGATAGTAGAAGCAGAGCAGCCAGGTGAACAGCGTAATCGTGCTTTCGCCTGCCGTGCGGCTGAACTGGATGGCAAAGTCGGACACCGCCAGGAGCGCCCCGGCGATCAACCCCACGCGGGGCGACCAGGCGACCCGCCCCAGCCGGTAGGTGAACCAGACCGCGCCGATGCCCGACAACGCGTGGACCATCCGCGCCCCGGCGAACGTGTCGCCAAAGACCCGCAGCGATTGCCCCACCAGCCAGAAGTAGGCACTGGGCACCCCCCACCAGCCCGTGCCGAAAAACTGGAACGTCGCCCCGTTGACCGGCTCGCCCTGGATCACGTGCCGGGCGTCCAGCGCACGGTCGCCCTCGTCGGTGTACGGCCCGGTCGGGATCATCTCCAGGTTCCACAGCCGCGCCACGATGGCGACCAGCAGGATCACCCCCACCACCAGCCACTCGGCCCGGCTCACCGGCGGCTCGTCGGCGGGTTCCGCCGGGTCGTGCGGCACCAGGGCAGCCCCTTTGGGCCACGGTCCCACCCCGGCGAAGGTGAGGACCAGCGCCAGGAGCATCCCGCCCCAGACCCACGGGGCCAGCGGGTGCCCCCAATCCTGCCCCAGCAACCACGCGCACCCTCCCGCCAGCGCGGCCACAATACCCAGCCCCAGCACGGTGCCCGGCCAGCCGACCCGCGCCCTCAGGCGCGTACTGAGTGCGGAGGGCTGAGTGCGGAGGGCTGAGTGCTGGGGAAGAGCCGCGCTGGCCGGGGCGGCGGTGCCTGTGACGACGACGCGCCGCCGCCCGGTGGTGGCCGCCGCAGGCGTGGCGCGGCCCGGCAGCCGCAACCCCTCACGGACCCAGGCCACCAGCCCGACCAGCAGCACGGCCACCTGCACCAGCCCCGTGCCCAGCGCGCCGTTGATCGCCCCCGGCCCCCCGGCCTCGCCAGGACCAGACCGCATCAGCGTCTCGCCCACCCCCGCCAGCACCAGCGCCGTTAGCCCTGCCAGCCACGCCCGGTAGCGCCACAGCGCCCCCACCCACGCCGGCACTCGCGCCCGCGCCCCGGCAGCCGGGGCCGTCAGGGGCGCGGGCGTCGCCGGATAAGAAGAAGGTGAAGAGGCTTGCTCCGTGCGATCCATACGATCCTTCAGGTTAATGGTTAGGCCAGGTTAATAAGCATTGCTGTAGTAGTTTATCACAATGAGCGCGGTACACAAATATTAAGGCTGATAGGTGGGCCATAGCAACTTTTCCCAGGTTGCCCAGCCATTTGTGGTATGCAGAAGCACATTCTCCGGTACCTGACCACCCCCGCCAAAGGTCCGTAAAGGAACCCAGGCAGCCAGCGCACCAGCATAAGCAACTGGTAAGCTCCACCCCGGCCAGTGAATATCAGGCATACGGTGCCAGGTGAGGCCGCCGTCACTGGTAGACTCAATCTGGAAGCCTCTTGTCCCCACTTCCACATTGTCAGTCACCCACGGTATCCAGAGGCGATCAGGCGTGGCTGCGACAACGCCGGAGGCATAGCCTTCATAAAGGAGATTATGTAACCCGTCTGGATAAGAATCAGCACTACGCTGCCAGTGCTGCCCGCCATCTCCCGAATGATACAGCACCTTGGCCTGTACGCCCCGATTCTTGATCGGACTCTGGCTGACACAAAGGAGCCAAAGCTGCTGAGTAGTCAGGGCCGCTAACCGGCAATCCCAACCATCATGGGGATCAGGCATAGCCAGTCCATACAGGTCGGGAAAAGTCAACATGCGCCAGGCCTTCCCACCATCACCCGTTGCGACTAGCTTCCAGACAACTTCCTGTTCCGTTGTTAGACCTAGCGATAAGATGAACGCATCTCGAGCACTAACAGCTACAAGTTGTTGTCCGTAGGGCTGAAGTGAAGGCTGTCGCGTAACATCATGCCAGGTCCGACCGGTGTCAGTGGAACGGCGGAAGACTGGTGTCGGCGTGTAGCTGTCCGGCGCTGAGAATCTATTCTCCAGCAGCCAAACGCCGTTGCCTGCTGCTGTCAGCATTTCAACATTGCCCTTTGGCTGTGCGTCCTGCCAGGTGTGCCCCCCATCATGCGTCGCAAAGAGACTGGCTCCGTAGACCCATCCATCATGAGTTGTTGCAAACTGGAGGTGCCAGAACCCCTGCCCCGGCTTGAGCGCGGGGGTGGGAAGGCTATACCAGGTCCGCCCCCCATCACTCGTTGATCGCATCAATTGACGTTGATTGCCTATCAGCCAGCCATGCAGAGCATCCACAAACTGGAGTTCGTCAATATCAATGAGCACAGGGGCTGAAGTCGCTGTCGCCAGTGGGGTGGAGGGGGGCACTGGCGTAGATGTCATTGGTATCAGCGAAGCAGTAGGCAGGGCCAAAGGGCGTGTAGGTAAAGGTGTTACCGTCAATGGCGGCACCGTGGGCGAGGCCACCGGCACCGGCGTCGCCGTCGGCGGCACCGGCGACGGAATCGGCACTGGTGTGGGCGTCAGTGGCGGCGTATCACACCCCGCGAGCAGCACGAGAGCCACCAGCCACACAGCCCCCACCAACCCCCAACCCCTACTCCCCATCCCCATTTCCTCCTGCCCCCGCCGGAGAATTATAGCACACCCCTTCGCCAGAATCCAAAAAGCTGGTATCTGAGTCCAGAGCTTATGCAGTCTCGGTCAAATGAGCCTGGGGTTCGCGCGCACCCTCCGGGAGAGGGAGAATGCATAGACCCTGCTCGGAGATCCGCGCATAACGATCAGGGCCATATCATATATAGAACATGGCTCCGCCCGTGGAGGCGCAGGTGTCCAGGCTGCCGGGCGTCTCCGCCTCGCTACGGGCAGCTCAGGGTCCAATAAGCGCGAACTCAGGCGGAGACACAACCCTGAGCTGCCAGCGTTCGCTGCGCTCAGGATCTTGATCTTGGTGGGAGGCAATAGTGCGGGGGCAGCCGCCGGGAGCGTCGGCAGGACTCGGGCGGCCCTGGACCCTATGTTCGCTGCGCGCAGGATGGCAGCCGGGGATCGGCAACAGTCCTGATGTAGGGCGGGGATCGATCCTGATCAAGGAGGATTATGTTATGCACAAAATGTATAAAACATGTGTATAACGCTGTGCCATTTTACGGATGTTAGAATAGGATAATATAGGGTGTTTTCTGTGGCACTTGACAATGAGTAGGGGGATAGGCTATGATACCCCTCGAATTACATTCTTGCACTGTGTACAGGGTCCCCGGCGCTTTTGTGGGGTCGGGAGGCAGCGAGTGCCATCTGTTGGCGCTGTTACACAGGCTAGAAGCCCTATCCGCTGGAGCCGCTGGTTTCCCGGAAGGGGACCGCAAAGGGGCTGGCCCTGGCGGTCGCTTGGAGTGGTGTGGCGCAACCCGGCCCCCTGGAGGGGAGCAACCAGGGGCGTATGGCGGGCCTGCCCACCACCGAGGAGGCGACATCGCGCTTTATGAGTAGTCACCAACCGATTGAGCCTCACCGGCGCAAATCACCCCTGGGGCGGATCGTGGCGCGCTTGCACCGGCAGCACCTCGCCCGCCAGGAAGCCGAGCAGAGTCTCGCCAATATCCTCGAAGCCAGTGGGGCCAAACCGCTGCCCCCGGCTCCCTCTGACCGCCTCCTGAAAGTCGGCAGCACGGCCCTGAAAGAGGGCGTGGCCCGCAGCCCGCAGGCCCGCCGCCTGGCCGAGGCGGCCCGCCGCCATGTGGAAGCCACCGACGACGACGGGCCAGGCCGGGTGCAACGCGCCCTGCATGAGCCGCGCCGGGTGCTGAACATGCTGGTGGAGGGCGAAGCCGGGGGGGTGCCCGCCCTGCCGGGGGCCACCGCGCCCAAAGCGTTGCCGGGCGAGACGATCCACGCCGGGCACGCGGCCTCGGTGGTCGCAACCCGCTACGGGGCGCACTTGCTGGTACTGGCTGTGGTGCTGTTGGTCGTCTTTGCCGGAAGTGCTCCCGCCCTCCATGCCCGCGTGATCGAAGAACATCAGGTGACGGGCGCGCACGACGACCTGACCGAACCGGAAGGGGCGTTGCTGCCGAGCACGGTGCTGGCCCCCGCCGAGTCGGGCGATTTCCTGGTGAACCCGGCGATGCCGATCACCCAGCTTCCCGACCGGATGCAGACGATCACGGCGAACGCGGGGGATACGCCCGCCACCGTGGCCGCCCGTTTCAACCTCGACGTGACGACGGTGCTGGCGGCCAACAATTTGCTCGATCCCGACGAGCCACTCCCGGCGGGCAAGCCGCTGGTGATCCTGCCGTTTGACGGCGTGACCCACACCGTGGTCGCCGGAGACACGCTGGAGAGCATTGCCCAGCGCTATGCCGTGGATCCGAGCACGATCACCGATTTCAAGCCGAACCATGTGGACGGGAACGGGTCGCTGGTCGCCGGGCAGGTGCTGGTCGTGCCGGGGGGCTTGCCGCCCTACCGCGACGGCATCTTCGCCTATCACACCCGCGCCGGAGACACGCTCGACAGCATCGCCGAGAAGTTCAATCTCGACACGCAGACGATTGTGGAGGCCAATCCCGACCTGAACCCCGACGCGCCGATCACCCCCGACACCGAACTGCGCATCCTGCCGCTGCCGGGCGTTGCCGTCATCGTCCAGGCGGGTGACACGGTCGCCGGGCTGGCCGACACCTACAACACCGACCCCCACGCCATCACCAGCTTCGCGCCCAACGGGATCCAGGGCGACCTGTTGCCCAAGCCGGGCACGCTGGTGATCGTGCCTGGTGGACAGTTGCCCGATGCCACGATGGATGTGGCCGAGGCCGCGCCCGATGAAGCCTCGGCGGATGCTCCGGCAGATGCCCAGGCGGATGGCCCTGCCGCCCCGGCGGTGGCGGCGAATGTCGCGCCACGCCCGGCCCAGCAGCCCTCCACGCGGGGGTCGCAAAAGCCGCCCAGTAGCGCGGCGGCAGCACCCAAGCCCCCCCCGGCGAAGTCCACCAAGCCCGCACCGACGAAGCCCAAGACGACCACGACCACGAGTGGCGCATCGGCCAAAGGCAGCGGACGGTTTATGTGGCCGGTCAACGGCACGATCACGCAGTATTTCTGGCGCAAGCACAACGGGCTGGATATCGCCATCCGCGCCGGGACGCCGATCCATGCCGCCGACTCGGGCGAGGTGGTGCAGGCCGGGTGGCGCACCGATGGGCTGGGCTACGCAGTCCAGATCGATCATCACAACGGTTATGTGACGATCTATGGGCACATGATCCGCCAACCGGCGGTGCGGGTGGGCCAGTTGGTGGCCCGTGGGCAGGTGATCGGCTACATCGGCAGCACCGGGCACTCAACCGGGCCGCACGTCCACTTCATCATCCGCACCCCCAGCCGGCGGTATTTTAACCCGCTGGGCTTCCTGCCTTAAGGGGGTGGGGGTTGGTTTGGACTTTTGTGTATAGCTGGTGTGCGGGGCACGGCCGACCCCGTGCCCCTTCTGCATTAGCGGACATTCGCCCTCCGCCCCGCTGGCACCACTCCGTTGATACGGCAATCCATCCGGCGTTTAACGATCTGGTGAGGGCTCTGCGGGGGTTGCCAAGGCTGTTGCCTCGTTCACCCCTGTCATCCTGAGCGCAGCGAAGGATCTTGTTGGGGCGAACAGGCCGTCAACGACGCGCGGGATCGTGGCCTCGGCCCCGTTGGCCGCCAACAAGATCCTTCGCTGCGCTCAGGATGACAGACTAGGGGACGGCAGTATCCGTGGACGGGGCTAGATCGCTGCTTGTGCGGGGCACGCGAGAGGGGCACGGCAAGATGCCGTGCCCCTTCTGAGTTGCGGGGGATCAGGTGGACTAGCGAGACGCGGCGCGGCGGCGCAGAACCAGGCCGGTGCTGATCAGCAGGGCGAGCGTCAGCAGCAGCAGGGCGGGAGCCGGGCCGGGTTGGCCGCTGGCGGGCATACCGACCGGTGGCTCGACCACAGGCGGGACGGGGGTCGGCGCGGGTGGGACGACGGTAGGGGTCGGCGGCGTGCTCACCACGCGGATGGCGATGACGAAATCCTGGCCGGCCAGGGTCGTTCCGGCGACCACGTTCACCGGCTCACGGTCGTAGCCCCAGAAGGACTGGCCGCCGATATCCTGGGTCAGGACGTTCATCCAGATCGGCCCGGCAGGCACGGACACGCTGTAGCGGCCATTGGCGTCCGTCTGGATGCTGGCGGCGGGCTGGCGGTCGGGCGTGGTGCCCGGCTGGGTAAAGGCGGCCAGACGGATGCCCGCCAGGGGCACATTATCGGCGCTGAGGACCTGGCCGGTCAGGGTGGCGGTGGCTTGTAGCCGGGGCTGGGAAGCCGGGTGGGCCGCCACGGAACCGGCGACGAGCGCGCCGCCGGTGAGAACCGCGAGGGCAATAATCCGGGTGAGCCAAACCATACGACTGAACATGTGCTGGTGCTCCTTTCAACTGTGTGAATGGTGATGTGCTTAACGCACTTGCAACGCGGACGGTTCGCGGTCCGCCGCCGGGTGGAGGACGGTGCGGTAGACACCGGCGACCTGACGAGCATGGCGGCGGAGATCGAAGTCGCGTTCGGCGGTCTGGCGTGAGACGGCCCCCATCCGTCCCAGCAAACCGCCGATCGGTAGGACGCCGCTCAGGGTGGCGGCGATGATGGCCGGCTGCCCCGGTAGCACCCAGCCGTTCAGCCCCTGCTGCACAAACGGGTTCGCCAGCGCTTGCTCTTCCGGGGTGTCCGCAACCACCAGCAACGGCTTGCCGCAGGCCAGGCTCTCCAGCATGGGGATGTTGAGGTTGGGGCCGGGGTCAATGAGCAGGGCCACGGTGGCGAGGGCGAGCAGCGCGGGCACCGGGGCCACGCCGTCGGCAAACACCACCCGCCGGGCTTCCCCGGCATCCTGGACGAGGCGTTCCAGGGCGGCGCGTTGCGGCCCGGTGTCGGTGATGAGCAGGGCGATGTCAGGCACGCTGCGGCGCAGGCGGGTGAGCAGTTCGACCGCGATTTCGAGCCGCCGGTCGGGGTCGAGCGGGCCGACCAGGGCGATGACCAACCGCCCGGTCAGGCGGAGCCGGTCGAGCAGCGCACGGTCGGGGGCGCGCTCATCGTTGGCCTCCAGGTCCACCCCCAGCAGGGTGCGAGTGACGGGCGCGGCGGTGCCGAGGGCCGCCTTCAGCATGTCGCGGGTGTAGTCGCTGACGGCGACGTAGTGGCGGACCCGGCGCACCCCGGTCAGGGCGCTGAGGCCGCCATATTCGATCAGGTGGCGTTCGTTGCCGGTGAGGGGCGCGCCGCCCGCACCGGGGGTGTGGACTACGGGGATCCCGCCCAGCCGCGCCGCCTGCCAGGCCCACAGCCCGGAGGCCGGGAGATAGGTGTGGATCAGGTCGTACTGCCCCACGCGCATGATCCGGCGCAAGCGCCAGAGGTTAAGCGCGCTGAGCAAGGTC
>JBBSAN010000164.1:0-10875 GCA_038252265.1 Chloroflexia bacterium | reverse complement strand
TTTGGAGCACCTGGGCGATCAGTTCGCCCGGCGCGAGGCGCGCCCAGGTGAATTGCAGCCGCCCGGCCTCGATCCGCGAAATGTCGAGCAGGTCGTTGATCAGGTGGGTCAGGTGGTCAGACTCCTGGTCGGCCACACTCAGGCACTCGCGCTGCTGCGGGGTGATCGGCCCCAGCTCTTCTACCAGGATCAGCTTGATGAATCCCTTGATCGAGGTCATCGGCGTACGCAGTTCGTGCGACACGGTGCTGAGGAAGTCGGTCTTAAGCTGGTCCAGTTTCTTCAATTCGGTGATGTCGTGGAACACGGCCACCGCCCCCATGATCGCGCCGTCGGCCCCCATGATCGGCAGAAGGCTGTGTTCCAGGCTCAGCGTCTCCTCGCGCTCGATCTGGATCTCGGAGCGGAACACCTGCCCGTTGCTCAGCACGCGCTGGAAGCTGTCTTGCAAGGCATCATCACTACTGTAGTGGACCACATGGGGCGACTGGCGCAGCAGCCCCAGCAGATTGCACCCGCCACTGGATGTGAACGGCACATCGAACAGGTGGTCGGCCACCGGGTTCGCCAGGATGACCCGACCCACCGCGTCGGTGACAATGATGCCATCGGTCATGCTCTGGATGGTGGTCAGCAGGGTGGCCTTTTCGGCGCGCAGCCGGTCGAACAGGGCCGCGTTATACATGGCATTGGCCGCCAGCGAGGCAAAGACCATCAGCAATTCGGCCTCGGCCACGTTCCAGGCGCGCGGCTGCACGCTGTAGACACACAGCCCGCCCTGCACCACACCCTGGCTGATCAGGGGGACGGAGATCAGCCCCCGGTAGTCGGGCGGTACGGGCCCGACGAATTCGGCCCGGTGCTCATCCTCGTAAATGTCGGTAATGGCGATCGGCTTCCCCAGGGCGACCACGCGGCCCACACAGCCGGTGCCCAGCGCGACCCGCGTCTGGCGCACATAGGGTTCGGGGAGGCCGACGGCGGCGCGGATGTGGAGCTGGTGGGGCACCTCGCTGGGCACGAAAACGGCGGCCATGTTGGTGCCCAGCAGGGCACTGGAATTGCGCAGCACCGTACGCAGCACCTGATCATAGTCCAACTGCTCGATGATGGCCCGCGAGGTGTCCTGAAGGACGTTCAACTGATGCAGCTTTTGCTGGGCGCGCTCATAGAGGCGGGCGTTGGCGATGGCTCCGGCAGCCTGCTGGCCCAGCAAAGTGAGCAGGGTCACATCTTCATCGGTGAAGCTGCGGTCGGTGCGGCGTTCGCCCACCGTCAGCACGCCCAGCAGTTCGTCCTGCCAGAGCAAGGGGATGGCGACCACGCTGTGGACCCCTTCCAGCAGGCCTGTGCCGCTGGTATCGCCCATGTCCCAGGCCTGGTAATCGCGGACGATCTGGGGGCGGCGCTCCTGCGCGGTGCGCCCGATGAGGCCCTGGCCGAGGGGATAAATCTTACGCTCTAACTCGACCGTGCGCCGCGCGTTGTAGATCGCTTCGATGCGCAGGCTTTGCAGGGTTGGGTTCCAGGCGGCAATAGCCCCCATCGACGCTTCCAGCAGATCCACGGCCCGGCGCACCACCGCCTGCAAGACCTCGCGCTGGTTGAGGCTGGCGCCGATCTCGGTGCCGATCGATTGCAGCACCGTCAGCCGTTGCGCCCAGCGCGCCGTCTGGAGGTAGAGCTGGGCGTTGCGCAGGGCCACCCCGCCCTGGTCGATCAAGAGACCAACGGCGGCCACGTCCTCGTCATCAAACGGCTGGTCATCGGGGGCGACCAGCACCAGCACCCCGGTCGCCTCATGGTCGCTGGTCAGGGCCACCGCCAGGAGGCGGCGCAGATGATGCTGCACGGCCAGCCCCTGGAAGCGTGGCGGCAGGCTGACATCGGCTAGCAGATCGGGCAGGGCCGCGCCCACCGGGTGGGCATTGACCAGCGCCGCAATGAGCGACGCATCGGTCATCACGGTCTGGGGGCGCAAGTCGCGCAGGAAATCGAGGAAATCGTCGGGCAGATTATGGGAGCAGGTAATTTCGGCATCCTGCTCCTCGCGGTAGAGGCACAGGGCCGCCCCGCGGGCATTGGTCAACCGCACCGCCCCGTTCAGCATCAGGTTATAAACCCGGGTCGCGTCGAGAGTGAGGGAGAGGTCGCGGCCATAGCGCGCCAGGACGCGCAAGCGGCGACGGGGGGCAGCCTCAGACGGGGGCGCAGTACCCAGAGTCCGCGGGGTGCGCTCGTCTTCGCTATCCGACAACAGAGCTACTACCATGCGTCACTCACAACCGATCAGGTTGTCTCCTCATCCTGAAGATCCCGGCGCCGATCAATAAAAAACCCGCTACCCCTCTTTTGCTTGGCCGCTTTCTTGACCTGCGCGGCCACCTGCCCCAGGCTGAGGTAGGAGCCGAAATGGCGATGCTCGTTGGTGACGACCCCAATGGAGAGCGTCGGCGGGCCAAAGTGGCGCAGGGTACCGGTACGGTCGTGGGCCATAAACCCATCGCCAAAGCCACTCTGCGCCCATATATCGGTCACGAGATCGTCGAACATGCTGACGGTCTGTTCGCAAATGGGGAGCACATGTTCCGGCGTGCTAATCGCCAGGAAGTCGTCCCCCCCGACATGCCCGACAAAGTCGGTCGGATTGCCCCGCTCCTGCACCGCTCGCTCCACGAGTTCGCCCATCAACTGGATGACGCGATCGCCCCAGGGGAACCCGCAATAATCATTGTAGGCTTTGAATTCGTCCAGGTCAAAATACAGGAGGGCAAAAAGCTGTTGCGGCTCCTGGAGGCGCCGGGTGATCGCCTCTTCAATCAGCATGTTGCCCGGCAGGTGGGTCAGGGGGTTGATCTGGCCGCGTTCCGCCGCCTTGCGGAGCTGGACCTTGACCCGCGCCAGCAACTCTTGCGGCTCGAAGGGCTTGACCATGTAGTCATCGCCCGCCTCCAGCCCGGCCAGCTTGCGATCCAGATCGTCCACGGCGGTGAGGAAAATCACAGGGATGTGGGCACTGCTGGGGTTGGCGCGTAACGCTTTGCACACTTCCAGCCCGATCATATCGGGGAGCATCCAATCGAGGATGATCAGGTCGGGGCGCTCCTGGGCTACGTGCGAGAGAGCCTGCTTGCCGTCGCCAGCCACCCGAACCACATACTGGCGCGTTTCGAGCGTGGTGCGCACGACAAGTTGCACCGATGGCTCGTCGTCCACCACCAAAATGCTAACCATAATGCGTGTCCTTCTAATAGAGCAGCGCCGGGCAGAATCCCAGTTTGCCGCTTTAGGATAGCATAACACCAGAGACCCGTCAAGAGCGGGGGTCCCCGACCAGGAGAGGGAGGCACCGGGGGAACCAGCCTGCCCTGCTCAGCAGGAGGGTCAGCAACAGGAAGATTGGCTGCCGATCAAGGAGTAGGGACGCGGGCGCGGCCATGCGCCAGGAGCCAGCGTTCCCGCTCGGTGCGGGCCACGGCGGGGTCGCTGATCTGATAGCGGGCCAGGAACGCTGCTTTGCGCTCGGCAAAGGTACCGTCGAGAATGGCGGCGCGGATCGTCTCGGTCAGGCGGACCAGGAAGCGCACGTTGTGGATGCTGTTCAGCCGGTAGGCCAGCAACTCTTTGGCCCGGAAGAGATGGTGCAGGTAGCCGAGCGAGAAATTGCGGCAGGTGTAGCAGTCGCAGTCGGGTTCGATCGGCTCCTGGCTGTGAGCATAGCGCGAGCTTTTGATCGGGATGCGCCCGTCGCGGGTCAGGAGCGCGCCGTTGCGGGCCACGCGGGTGGGCAACACGCAATCGAACATATCGATGCCCCGCGCCACGCCCTCCCACAGGTCCTCTGGCGAGCCGACCCCCATCAGGTAGCGCGGGCGGTCGGCGGGCAAGAGCGGCACGGTCACATCGAGCATGTCGTGCAGCAGGTCCTTCGGCTCGCCCACGCTGAGGCCGCCGATGGCGTAGCCGGGAAAGTCGAGCGCCACCAGGGCGCGGGCGCTCTCCTCGCGCAGGTCGGGGAAGGTGCTGCCCTGGACGATGGCGAACAGTGCCTGGTCCGTACGGGTCTGCGCGGCCTGGCAGCGCGCCGCCCAGGCATGGGTGCGGGCCAATGCCCGCTGGTTATAGGCATAATCGCTGGGATAGGGCGTGCATTCGTCCAGCACCATGATAATGTCGGCCCCCAGCAACTCTTCGGTGGCGATGACCGATTCGGGGGTGAAGCGGTGGCTGCTGCCATCCAGATGCGAGCGGAAGATGACGCCCGCGTCGTCAATTTTGCGGTTGTGGCTCAGGCTGAAGACCTGGAAGCCGCCACTGTCGGTCAGCATCGGGCCGTCCCAGCGCATGAAGCCGTGTAGCCCGCCGAACTCGGCCACCAGTTCCGCGCCGGGGCGCAGGTAGAGGTGGTAGGTGTTCGCCAGCACGCACGGCGCTTTCAGTTCGCGCAGGTCGTCGGGGGCCAGTGCCTTCACGCTAGCCTGGGTACCTACCGGCATGAACGCCGGGGTCGCCATGACGCCGTGCGGCGTGGTCAGGCGCCCGGCGCGGGCCGCCCCACCCGGCACGGTGGTTTCTAGCTCAAAGTGAAAAGGTGGTACCATGGGGCACTCTGGGGGACAGCACGGCCCCCACCCGGAGGCGGAGGCCGCACTAGTATGAACAGATTAATTCTTAGTAGGTCGGCGCTTCCTGCGCATTGGCTGCTTGCACGTTCACCGCAAACAGACCCTTCGGCCCCTCTTCCACGTCGAATGACACTTCCTGGCCCTCAGTGAGGGTGCGGAAACCACTCGCCTGGATTGCCGAGAAATGCACAAAGACATCAGTTCCATCGGATCGCCCGATGAAGCCGAAGCCCTTCGCGTCGTTGAACCACTTAACAACTCCGGTATACATAGCTCGCTCTCGCCTCCTTTCCATCATAGTCCTGCCAGGGCGGCACGGCCATCAGGGATGGTCGCCGCTGCCCAGGGCAAAGCGAGTTTGGTTTCGGGGCCTCGACCGGTTGTAAGCCATAAAAAACCGCGACGCAGAGCGCGTCACGGCTAAGACCTGCAAGGACCACCGAACACCAAATACTGCTTTCCGCCTTAAGTATACCAAATTGGAGGGTGGTTCGTCAACGTGCGCTAGAGGTCGCTTCCGCTGGCGGCAGCCTGCGCTCGAACAGTTGCCCGCGCCACTCGCCCACGGTGAAGGTGGCAGTGGGCGTGTACCCGGCCCGCGTGTAATAGGCGACGAGGCCGGGGCTGCCGGCCCAGCAATCCAGCCAGATCGTCGTCTTGCCCTGCTGCCGCGCAGTAGCGTCAGACCAGGCCAGCAGCGCCCCGCCGATCCCCTGCCCTTTCATGCGCCGCGCCGTAGCGAACGCTTCCAGGTAGTACGCCGTGGCCGGGAACACGGGCCAGAAATGCGCCGTGTAGGGGGGCGGCTGCTCGGCCAGGGCCACGCAGCCCACGATCCTTCCGGCCTGCCGGGCCACGAACAACGCCCCCGCATCAATCCAGCCCATGAAGCGCGGCCCGCTGCGGGGTGAAGCCGAGAACGGCGTGGTCCCCCACTGCCCGGTGACTCCGCGCTCGTTCAGCCAGACCACGGCGTCGTCAAACAGCCCCAGCACGTCCGGCAAATCCGCCGCCTGCGCCACACTGATCTCCAGCGTGCCATAGGGGCCGCTGATGGGTTGGGGAAAGGTCATCGAGGCCACGCTCCTTACGTTAGGGATCAGGGATCAGATGTTGCCTTGAGATCCGTGCCTAACCTGCGCTGCCCGTTGTAGGATATGGCTCTGTCCATTGATGGTCGGGTGTTCGTGATATCGGGGATGCCCGATCATCAATGGACAGAGCCATATCCTACAATTGGTAGGGGTTCAGGAACCGATCTCAAGGGTTGCAGGTTGGTGGTGACAAAGCGCTCCTACCTCCTGCGTCCGCCAGCGCCAGCGCGATCTCCTCCGCCACCCAGGGGTCGGGTTCGACGGCGGCGCGGGCGGTCAGGGCGGCATGGGCGGCGGCACCCCCCAGACGGCCCAACGCCCAGGCGGCATGGCCGCGCACCAGCGCCGGGTCTTCGCCCAACACGCGGACCAGGGCCGGGATCGCCACCGAGTCGCCACTGTTGCCCAGGGCCACGCAGACGTTGCGGCGCAGCCCGGCCCACTTGGCCCGCCGGATCGGGCTGCCCCGGAAGCGTTCGCGGAACTCGGCATCAGTCAGATCGAGCAGTGGGATCAGTTCAGGGCTGGAGCCAACGGCGGGACGCGGGACAAATTCGGGGTGGTTGGGCGGATCGCGGTGGCGGTTGACCGGGCAGACCTCCTGGCACAGGTCGCAGCCGAAGATCCAGGTGCCGATCAGCGGGCGCATCTCGCGGGGGATCGGCCCCCGGTGCTCAATGGTCAGGTAGGAGATGCAGCGGTCGCTGTCGAGCACACCGGGCGCGATCAGTGCGCCGGTGGGGCAGGCAGGCATACAGCGGGTGCAGGCGCCGCAATTGGTCCGCAGCGGCCTATCGGGCGGCAGGGCCACGTCGAGCAGCAGTTCGCCCAACAGCACCCACGAGCCGAATTCGTGGGTCAGCAGGTTGGTGTTCTTGCCATACCAGCCCATCCCGGCGCGCTCAGCTACGGCCCGGTCGGTGATCCGCGCCGTGTCGGCCAGCGCCCGCATCTCCACCGGGCGGCCCAACTGCTCCTGCACGAAGGCATGGAGCGCCCGCAGCTTGTCGCGGAAGACCTCGTGATAATCCTGACCCCAGGCGTAGCGGGCGATGCGCCCGGCGGGGGCACCGGGGCGCGTGTTGTCCTCCGGCCCGTTGCTGAGATAGCTGATGCCGAGGGCGACGATAGACCGGACGGTGGGCATCAGGTGATGGGGGTCGCCCGCGATCACCGCGCGATCCAGGCTGAACCAGGGCAGGCCGCTGAGCAGCCCGGCGGCGATACGCGCTTCCAGCACCTGCTGAGTGGCGGGAAACGGGTCGGCAGTGGTGACGCGCACGAGATCGAAGCCGAGCGTTTGGGCCTGGGCGATAATAGCCCGCTTGAGGGACGCGGCCTCCGCCGTATAGAGCGGAGCCGGGACGGCAGCCAGAGGGGGCACCAGGGTTATTCTTCCTGGGGGTGCAGAGCGGCCAGGGTGGGATCGATAGACTGCCGGCTGGTCGCCAGGATCGGCCCGGCCAGGGTCAGCACTTCGGGCGGGCAAACCGCCGCCAGCGACGCCTCGAACGTTTCGAGCGTCATTCGCACCCACTTACCTGCGTCGTAGCCCTGGGCCTGGAGCAGCCGGGTCAGCCAGACCACCTCATCCACCAGCAGCGCGGCGTCGTCCATCTCGATGGCAAAGGCCAGATCCTCGGCCAGCCGCCGGAACCCGGCACCAAGCACCTCGCTCAACTGATCCGGCCCCATATCTGCCGGGGCCACCCAGTAGCCCACCGCCTGCACCCCGGAGCGGGTCACATCGGTGGCAAAGCGGCGGATCAGATCAGCGACCCGCCGCCGCGCTCCCTGATCCGCCACATCTGTCTCGTGCTGCTCGGTACCCGGTCCCTGCGCTTTGCGCCTGTTTGGTTCCATCCGCTATCCCCAGTCTGCCCTATGGTCAAGTCACCAGGCCCCTGATCGCGATCCTGGCAATCAACTTGCGTGCAACTATTATACCATTATTAGATTAAGATGGCGCAGAAAACAGGAGCAGGGGCAAGTTGGGGATCGGTAGTCGCAGCGGGCGATGCTCGCGCTCCAGGATAGGCGAAAAGTGAGCAGGGTTTGGGCTGGCGTCGGCCTGGGGCTTCTGCTACACTGGAGGAGAACACGCACAAGGGCGGACAGAAACATCTGGCACGGACACGAATTCCTGACCGCAACTCTCACCCAAGGAGGCCCAACGATGCCCCGGCACAAAGCGTTAGACGAAATCCAGCGGCTCGATCCCGAACGGGATCACCAGCGTATCGTCTACCTGAGTTCGTCGTATGAGTTCCCGTTCGATACTACCCGTTCGCTCGAATTCGCCATCTATCGCACGCTGGCCGTGCCCAGCATCTCCGCCTTGCTGGCCCACACCGGCGAGTTCCTCCAGCGCCCCCAGAAGCGCTACGATGACACCGACCTGATCATCAGCGAGCTATATGAAAATGGGTACGAGAGCGAGCGGGGCAAGGCGGCGTTGCGGCGCATGAACCGGCTGCATGGCCGGTTCGCCATCAGCAACGCGGATTACCTCTACGTGCTCTCCACCTTCGTCTTCGAGCCGATCCGCTGGATGGATCGCTTTGGCTGGCGGGCGATGGTGCCCAACGAAAAACTGGGCCTCTTCTACTTCTGGCGGGCCATCGGGCGGCGGATGAACATCAAAGACATCCCGAAGGAGTACGCGGAACTCGAACGCTACAACCGCGCCTACGAGCGGACCCACTTCCGCTACACCCCGGCCAACCACGGGCTGGCGGCCCGGCTGCGCGATACGTTTCTGGGCTGGTTTTTGCCTACCCCATTGCGGCGGCTGGGGCAGCCGTTTGTCTACGCCATGATGGACGAGCCGTTGTTGGAAGCGTTCGGGTTCCCCAAACCGGCCCCGGCCCTGCGTCGCCTGGTCGAGGATTCGGTGCGGGCGCGTGCCCGGCTGGTGCGCGCGCTGCCGGAGCGCAGGCGACCCCGCCAGCGCACGCAGGGGGGCATCCACCATCGCACCTACCCCCACGGCTACCGCATCGAGGAACTGGGGCCGCGCATTGATTAGGCGGTGACCCCTCCTACCTTGCACGTCACTACAGGGGACCGACGGTCAGGCACAAGAAAGGCCCCCGCCACCCCCGCTGGCATCGGCGGTGCAGGCGCTAGAACGTGGCGCAGCTCTCCTCGGTGGCCGGGAGGGGCGCGGCGACCTGGGCCAGCGCCTGCGACAGGTCGGCGATCAGGTCGTCGGCGTCCTCGATGCCCGCCGAGATGCGGATCAGGCCGGGGGTGATCCCGACGCGGCGTAACTGCGCGGGCGACCAGGAGCGGTGGCTCGCCATCACCGGGTTCAACACCTCGGTATAGACATCGCCCAGCGTGGTCACCGGCTTGATCAAGTGGAGCGCGTCGAAGAAGCGGTGGACCTCGTCGCGACCCCCGTCGGTGATCTCGAAGGCGAGCATCGCCCCGAAGCTGGGACGGCGCAGGAGCCGTTCGGCCAGCGTGTGCTGGGGGTGATCGGGCAGGCCGGGGTAAAAGACCCGCGTCACCGCCGGATGCCCGGCCAGCCACTCGGCCAGGATCGCCGCGTTGGCACACTGCTGGCGCACCCGCAGAGCCAGGGTCTTGATCCCCCGCACGATCAGATAGGCCTCGAATGGCCCCAGGATCGCCCCGGCCAGCTTGCTGATCTCGCGCAACGGCCCCGCCTTTTGCGGATCGGCCACCGAGACGAAGCCACCGACCACGTCGCCGTGCCCGCTGAGATACTTGGTGGCGCTGTGCATGACGATGTCCGCGCCGTGGGCCAGCGGTTGCAGCAGGGGCGGCGGGGTGAACGTGCTGTCCACGATGGTGATCGCCCCGGCGGCCTTCGCCAACGCACAAATTGCGGGCACATCCGACACCTTGAGCAGCGGGTTCGAGATCGGCTCGAACAGGACCACCGCCGGGCGCGGTGTCTGGGCCAGGCCCGCCTCTACCGCGACCAGATCGGTCATATCCACGAATCGGGCTTCGACGCCGAACGGGCCGAGCAGCGTGTTCAGCAGCGTATGGCTCGCCCCGTAGAGATCGCTCCCGGCCAGCACCACCGATCCCGTCTCCAGTTCGCAAAGCAAGAGCGCGGCGTGGAGCGCGGCCATGCCGCTGCTGAACGACACCGTCGCCGCCGCGCCTTCCAGCGCCGCGATCACGCTTTCCAGCGCCGTCAGTGTAGGGTTGCCGTAGCGCCCGTAGACGTAGCCGGGCTGGGTGCCCCCCAGCACCGCGTCCAGTTCCGCCGCCGTCCCGCTAAGGAACGTGCTGCTCGCGTAGATCGGCACGTTCGTCGGCTGGGTGCCGCTGAGATCCTGGGCCAGCCCCGCGTGCGCCGCCTGCGTCGCCATGTTCAGCGTGCGGGCCGGAGCCGCCGCCCCCTCCGCCGTGCTGCCGTCTGTGGATTCTGTGCTCATGTTCCCCCCTATAGGATGCGTGATGCGTGATGCGTGATGCGTGAAACGTGATGCGTGAAACGTGATGCGTGAAACGTGATGCGTGAAACGTGATGCGTATTGCGTAAGTCTGATCCCTGATCCCTGATCCCTGACCCCTGATCCCTGATCCCTCGTCACGCATCACGCATCACGCATCACGTTTAAAACACCCCAACCCGCTCGGCGCGCACCGACAGAATATCGGCCAGCACGCCGCTGGCGGTTAAGGCCCCGCCCGCGCCCTGGCCGCGCACCACCAGGGGTTGCTCGGTGTAGCGTTCGGTGCGGAAGACAAACAGGCTCTCGGTGCCTCGCGTGGTGGCAAAGATGCTGTCGTGCGGCACCGGGGCGAGGCCCACCCACGGTTTGCGGTCGGGACCCAGCGCCGCCAGGTAGCGCAACACCTGCCCCTCGGCGGCGGCGGCGCGCACCCGGTCGGCATAGGTGCCGTCCAGCATGGGCAGACGCTCCCAGAACTCGCCCAGCCCGACATGCTCCAGTTCGGGAGGTACGAGGCTGATCACCTCCACATCCTCCAGATCGAAGGTCTGCCCGATCTTGCGGGCCAGGATCAGCGCCTTGCGCCGGGCATCTACCCCACCCAGGTCGAGCCGGGGGTCCGGTTCGGTGTAGCCGAGCCGCGCCGCCTCGCCCAGCGCCTGCGAAAAGGGCATTCCCGCGCTGATCGCGCTGGTGACAAAACCCATCGTGCCGCTG